>NZ_CAKVAM010000002.1:300000-433880 GCF_934725225.1 uncultured Treponema sp. | reverse complement strand
CATGCCTATTTCCTCGGCTCCCGAGGGAGCCGGAGATTTCCATAGCCACAGAGAGCCTTCTTCAGGCCCTCTCATTTTTCTTACGAATCTGACTGCCTATAAACAATCCTGCTAAAACTTGCTCTCCTCGTACGCTCTTCTGTCGTTTCTTCTTTCCTTCCCTTAAACTGTCAAATAACGGCGATTAATGTAAGTGAAAGAAACTATATCACCAGAAACTCATTATGTCAAGCATTTTTTTCTTAATTCTTAATATTTTTTTATATCTATACAGAATTTTGCGTTTTTTAGAAAATCGCATAAAATTTTATGCAGAAAAGACAGCACGCTCACAGAAAATCTGCGTAAAAACACAACAGTGCTGTACAACAGGCATTCGAACTCCGTACTGTATATTCAAAAGGCAAGGAATAACATTCTATAATATATGCTACATTTATTTTCATACCGAACACAACAAAACTCAAAAAGCTAATAAACAAAGACAAAAAAACAATTGAGGTTTTCTCTGTAAAAAACTATAATAAACTAGTTTCAAAAACATATTAAAATTTGAAACTTACCACAAGAAAATAATATAGCAGATAAAATTGTCTTGCTGGTTTTCTGCTAGAGCTTCTAAAGTTCATATTTACAGGAGCGACAACAATGACAAGGACAGAAAAATTATTAATTGCAATTATTGCGATTCAAATTTTGGGAATTATATTAAAAATAATATAATTACTATGTAGATAAGAGAGATAAAAAATGAGATGCCCCTACTGCGGAAGTTTTGACGACAAAGTTACTGAGTCCCGGCAAATGGCAAACGGCGAAAGCATACGAAGAAGACGGCAGTGCATTTCGTGCGGACACAGATTCACAAGCTACGAAAAAATAGAAGAAAAGCCTTTCATGGTTGTAAAGCGCGATGGAAGAAGACAGCCGTTCGACATAAAAAAAGTCGCAAAGGGAATTGAGCGCGCGCTAGAAAAACGTCCGGTTTCAACAGATTTTATCGACTTGATTGTAAACGAAATCGAAGACGAGGCATACACAGCCGGAAAACTCAAACGCGAAATTTCAACAGAAGAAATCGGAGAGCTTGTTCTAAAAAAGCTTAATTCCGTAGACAAAGTCGCATACATCCGTTTCGCAAGCGTGTACCGCCATTTTACAAATCTTGAAGAATTCATAACTGAAGTAAAAAAAATCTCCGAAGGCTAATCCTGCGTCGCAAAAAGCCAACATTGAAGAAATCAGCATTATATGGTAGACTGCTAGAGTATCCGAGGGGAAAATGAATAAAATCGAAGGCAGACTATATATAATAGGCGCAGGCTTTGCCGGACAAATGATTGCAAACGACATTGCGAAAAAAAAAGTCTTTGGAACAGTTTCTGCGTTTCTTGATGATGATAAAAATTTAATCGGAACAAAAATTGACGGCATTCCTGTTCTAGGTCCGATTGACAGCATTGCTGACGTTTTACGTGTAAACGGAGCAGACCAAGCCGTAATTGCAATTCCAAGCGCGCCAGTTGAAAGAATCAGAAAAATTTATTCTTCCCTAAAAAAATGCGGATTTCTTCAGATAAAAATTCTGCCTTCAATAAGCCAAGTCATTGACGAGAAAGCCCACATAATTCAGGCGCGAGACATAAATCCGCTGGACATTCTTGGAAGAACTCCAGTAACAATTCCGCTTGCAAAAAGCCTTTCATATTTAAGAGGAAAACGTGTTCTCATAACAGGCGCGGGCGGCTCAATTGGCAGTGAACTTGCACGGCAGCTTCTTTCAGGCGGAGCAGAACGGCTTTATCTTTTTGGGCACGGCGAAAATTCAATCGTAAATATTTACAGAGAGCTTCATGTTCTTCAGGATGAAGGCGTAGGACAAAAGGCTTCGATTGTTCCCATAATCGGCGACATGAAAGACAGGGAATATGTAAAATACATAATTTCTCACACTCATGCTGATGTTATCTTTCACTGCGCCGCATACAAGCATGTTCCAATGATGGAAGAAAATTCAATCGCCGCAATTGAAAACAATGTGTTCGGAACAAAAAATCTTCTGGATGCCGCTCTTGAATCCGGCACTGAAAAATTCGTGCTTATTTCAACAGACAAAGCGGTTGAGCCTGTAAGCGTTTACGGTGCAAGCAAAATGCTATGTGAAAAACTTGTAATTCAGGCTGCGCAAAAAGCAAAGGAAAAACAAGCGTTTATGTTTGTCCGCTTCGGAAACGTTCTTGGAAGCCGCGGCTCAATTCTTCCTATTTTTATGGAGCAGATTCAAAACGGAGGTCCTGTAACTGTAACCGACCCGCAAATGGAGCGTTATTTTATGACGATTCCAGAAGCCTGCTCTCTTGTGCTTCAGACTGGAGGAGTTGGAACAAACGGAGCGTCGTATCTTTTGGACATGGGCGAGCCTATAAAAATTCTGGAGCTTGCAAAGCAGGTAATAAAATTTTCTGGATTTACGCCGGACAAAGAAATAAAAATTCAGTTTATCGGAGCAAGAAAAGGCGAACGCTTGGAAGAACCTTTGTGGCTAAAAGAGGAAAATCCAGAGTCGACTGAATACAAAAAAATTCTAAAGCTCACAAATATTTCACCCCAAAATTTTTTGCTTGATGAACTGATTGATTCTTTAAAGCCAATCTGCGTGCTTTCAAAAGGAAAAGAAGAACTTTACAGAAACAGCATTGCGCTGAAAAAAATTTTAAGAAAAGCAGTTCCGACGCTTGATGAATTTTACAAGCGTGAAGAAAACGCATCTTCAAAAAATGAAAAGTCTTATGCAAAGGCGGTTTTATAATGAGTTTAAGCGAGCAAAAAACAGAACTAAAAAAAATGAATGTGCCTTTTTTTAAAGCCTCAATTTCAGAAGAAGAAGAGCAAGCCTGCACAAATGTTCTAATAAGCGGCTGGCTTACAACAGGAAAAGAAACGCATGAATTTGAAAAAGAATTCGCGCAAAAAATAAATTCACCGTTTGCACTTGCCGTTAACAGCAACACAAGCGGAATGATTCTTGCAATGGAAGCTCTTGGCGTAAAACCAGGCAAAGCGGTTATAACAACGCCCTACACTTTTGTGTCCACGGCAGCCAGCGTGCGCCACCTTGGAGCTGACGTTTATTTTGCCGACATTGAAAAAGAAAACTATTCAATAGATCCAGAAAAAATTGAAGAGATTCTAAAAAGTCCGCGTGGAAAAAATGTCGCCGCGATAGTTCCCGTTCACATCGCAGGAAATGTATGCAACATGAAGCGCATAATGGAGCTTGCTGAAAAATACAATGTGAAAGTAATAGAAGACTGCGCGCATTCGTTTCCAAGCAAAACAAGTCTCGGATTTGCCGGAGCAATCGGAGATGCTGGAGTCTTTTCATTTTACGCAACAAAGACAATTACTTGCGGCGAAGGCGGAATGGTTTCTGTAAAAGACAAAAAAACTGCTGAAAGAATTCTTCAGATGAGGCTTCACGGAATGAATCGGGACGCCTGGGACAGATACACTTCAAACAAGGCAAGCTGGGAATACGACATTGTAGCTCCGGGATTCAAAAGCAACCTGCCGGACATTCTTTCTGCAATAGCAAGAGTTCAGCTAAAGAAAGCCGACATTCTTGATTCAAAGCGAAAAGTACACGTAAAAAAATACAATGAAGCTTTTTCAAAAATGGACTTTGTAAAAACTCCGCCGACTTCGGAAGGAGACGCCTGCCATCTTTACATTCTGCGACTTGAACTTTCAAAGTTAAAATGCACAAGAAATGAATTTGCTTCTATGCTTCAAGAAATGGGAATCGGAATCAGCGTGCATTTTATTCCGCTTTTTCATTTTTCATATTGGAAGCAGCTCTATCCTGATTTTACAAAAGAAAAATTTCCTGAGGCTGAAAAAAAATTTCAGGAATCAATTTCAATCCCGCTCTGGCCGGACATGACAGAGAAAATGACCAGCTATGTTATTCAGGCAGTGAAAGAAATTGGAGAAAAGTATCATGCCTAAAGCTTCATTCGCAAAGAAAAATTCAAAAGTTTCTTTTCAGAAAGAATTTTACAGCGACCTTACAATGGATGATATGTATTTTGCAATGATTGTAAGAAGTCCTGTAAGCGAAGGAATTGTAAAGTCAGTTTCGCATCCAAACTTGCCGGACGGCTACAGCCTTGTAACTGCGCGCGATGTTCCGGGTTCAAATTTAGTCGATACTTCAAAAGGAAAAATTCCTGTTTTTTGCGAAGGAAATATTTCGTATGAAGGAGAGCCGCTTGCGCTTTTGGTCGGTCCTGACGAAGCTGTTTTGCAGTCGCTTTTTGATGAGCTTGTTTTGACGATTGACACAAACACAATCGAAGATTATCTTCCAGATGAATTTGACATAAACGCAAAAGCTCTTGAAAATTCCGGCAAGAAGCAAACAAAGAAAGAAATAAAAATTCAAAATGAAGAAATAAAAAATATCAAGGAAATCAAAGAAGAATTTTTTTCAGACAAACTTGCGCAGAGAATTATAAAATTCGGTCCTTGCTTTGAAAAATCAGATGATGAAGCCTGCATAGAAAAAATTTTTGAAGAAGCAAAATACGTTGCGGAAAACGAATGGCGCTATGCTTTGAAAACTCCAGATTACGGAGAACCAAACGGCGCAATGTGCTTTTGGAAAGATAATTATGTAACAATTTCAACACCAACGCAATGGCTGAACAATTTAAGGCACACAGCATCAGAGGCACTTGCAATTCCGCCTGAATCAATAACAATAAGAAAAACAACTTCAACAAACAGAGGAACAAACAGCATTTGGTACAATTCAATAATTGCCTGCCAAACTGCAGTTGCTGCAAAAAAAACAGGTCATCCTGTGAAGCTTGTCTACACAAGAAACGAGCAGGAAAAATTTTTGAACAAAATGCAGCCAATTTCAATCCGGCACAAAACTGCAGTAAACGAAAAAGGCATTATTGAAGCCATGAAAATTCAAATTGAAGTAGACGCCGGCTTTGCAAATCCGTTTGCACAGGAAATAATCGACAGACTTTCAATTGCTTCATGCGGATGCTACAATCCAAAAAATATTTTTATAACGGCAACTGCAAAAAGCTCTTTAAATCCTGCGTCTTCAGTTGACATTCAGCTGATTGATTCCGCGGCATTTTTCGCTGTTGAAAATCAGATAAATGAACTTTGCAACAAATGCAATCTTACGCCTTTAGAGTTCCGGCAGAAAAATCATTTGAACATAGATTTTACAAAAAGAAAAATTCCAAAAGCGCAGTTTCTTTTTGAAATTGAAAAATTCAACGAGACGATTGAAGCTCTTTCCAAGCAAAGCGACTTTAACAGAAAATACGCTTCTTACAGACTTGACGCCATGAACTGGAAACTCGGAAGCGGACCAAAAGAATATGTTTCAGTTTTTTCATCTCCAATGCGCGGAATCGGATTTTCATGCGCGTTTGAAGGCGCTGGATATTACGGCTCGGAAATTTACAACGGAAGCCACACACTTGAAGTAACGCTTGAAACGGATTCAGTTTTAACAATTCACTGCCCTCCAGTTTCAAATTCCGTGCATGAAATATGGAGAGGAATCGCATCTGAAATTTTAAACATTCCGCTTCTTTGCGTAAAAATAAATTCAGTGTTCAGCAACGGAGAAGAGCCGCCGCTTCCAGAAAATGTATACAGCAACATAAGCATAATGACTTCGCTTTTGAAAAAATGCTGTCTTGCAATAAAAAGAAGAAAGCCTGAAGAACCGCTTCCATTCAAGGTAAAAAAGAAAACCGCAGCTGTAAAAAAAACAGAATGGAACAATGAGACTTTTTCAGGAAAGCCGTTTCATTCAACATCTTTTGCTGCTGCCGCAATTGAACTGGAAATAAATCCATGCACATACCGTGAAAAAGTCAGAAGCATAAATCTTATTTTGAACGGCGGAAAAATTCTTAACATCCAAGCCGCAACTTCCACAGTGAAACTTGGAATTCAAAAAGTTCTTTCATCGCTTCTTGAAGATGACAAAGTTGAATGCAAGAACATAAAAATTTCCTTTATGCAGTCAGAAAAAGATCCGTCGCAAATTGGAGAGCTTGTGCATCAGGTTATTCCAGCCGCATACACGCAGGCTCTAACACAAGCCTTGAACTGCACAATAAATTCGCTTCCGCTGAAAACTGATTCACTCTACAAAAAAATCAAAGAGCAAAAGGCAAAAATAAAAATGCAGAAAGAGCAAGAAGCCGAGCAGAAAAACAAAGAGCAGGCAGAAAAGGAGGAAACTCAAAATGAAAATTCCGCTGTATCTGAACAATAAAAAAATAGTTCTTTCCGCGGAGCCAACGGAATCTCTTTTGTCTGTTCTGCGCAAGGAAAAACTTTACAGTGTAAAATGTGGCTGCCAAAAAGGAATGTGCGGAAACTGCATGATTTTGCTTAACGACAAATCCGCCGCAAGCTGTCTTATTCCAGTTGGAATTGTCCGCGACTGCCACATTGTAACTCTCGAATATTTTCAAAGCAATCCGTGCTACCAGGACATAATCGCAGGATTTTCCAAGGCAGGAATAAATTTATGCGGATACTGCAATGCCGGAAAAATTTTTACAGCCTACACTATTTTAAAAAATTACTACCGCCCGACTTTGGATCAAATATATTCAGCAATAAAAAATTTGGACTCGTGCTGCACAGATTTTTCTACACTGACAAATGGAATTCTTTATGCAGTCGCCGCAAAACACGCAAGAGAGGAAAAAAGTTCAAATGCCAAAAAGTAAAACTGTATTTATTTCAAAAACTTTATCCGATGTTTTTTATCACATAAAAAGCGTAAACGAAATTCAGCTTCTTGCAGGATGCACACAGCTAAAAAAAATTCAGGACAAATCAGTTTCGCTTAGAACGATTCCAGAGCTGAACATCATAGACAGAAAAGAGCGGCACATAGAATTCGGCAGCGCAGTTTCAATTGCAAATGTGATTCTGGCAGGCGGACAAAAACTTCCGGCAGTTCTTGCGAAGGCACTTAAATCAATTGGCACAGAGCAAGTCAAAAACATTGCGACTTTAGGCGGAAACATTTGCGCAAAAGATTTTAAATATACGCTTTGGGCTCCGCTGCTCGCATTGAACGCACGGCTGGAAATTAAAAATCAAAATGAAACTCTTTACATTCCTTTCAACAAATTTACAGGAATTCCTGAAAAGCACATTTTAACAAAAGTAAGAATTCCGCTTGATGAATGGGAAGTTGAAATTTTCAAAAGAGTCGGACCTTCAAATACAATAAACGAACTTTCCGCAAGCTTTGCATTTCTTGCAGACACACAGCGCGGAATGATTGCAAAAATAAGAATCGCATTTGCAGGAAAACTATTTTTTTATTCGCCGGAATTTGAAAACAGAATCATCGGAACAAGGCTTCCGCTTTCCGCAAAAACAATCGACGACTTGATTGACAGCGCAAAAAAAATTTTTGTTGAACAAAATAAAATAACAGATTCAGAACTGATTTTAAAAGCCCAGTTTCTAAATCTGCTCCGTAACGCTTTTGAACAACTTATGTAAAAATAAAATTCCGCATTTAAAATTTGCGCGTTATTTTTAACGCGTTATTTTATAAGCATTGCGTCTCCGTAACTGAAAAAACGGTATTTATTTTCAACTGCAATTTTGTATGCATTCAAAATATTTTCACGTCTGGCAAATGCGCTCACAAGCATAATGAGCGTGCTTTCCGGCGTATGAAAATTTGTAAACATTTGATCCACAACTTTAAATTTATATCCCGGATACATAAAAATACTTGTGCTTCTTGTTCCGCCGTGAACAATTCCATTTTCATCCGAAGCGCTTTCCAAAGTTCTTACGCTCGTAGTTCCAACAGCAAGAACCGGCCGCCCCTCTTTTTTTGCTGAATTGATTTTTTCTGCAACATCGTAAGGAACTGTATAAAATTCCTCGTGCATTTTATGCTCTTCAATATTATCCGCGCGCACAGGAAGAAAAGTTCCAAGTCCCACATGAAGCGTTATCCATTCAAGGTCAACATTTTTTTCCTTTAGCTTTTCTAAAACAGGTTCTGTAAAATGAAGCCCTGCCGTAGGACAAGCCGCGCTTCCAGTTTCTTTTGCGTAAATAGTCTGATAACGCTCGCTGTCTGTGTCGTCATCTTCACGCCGGATATAAGGCGGAAGCGGAATGTGTCCGTTTTTTTCAAACCATCCTTCTGTAAGTCTGAATGGAAATTCTATAAATCTAAATTCAGTTCCGTCATTTTTTGAATCAGAAACAATTGTGCCTTCGCTTCCATCTGGAAACTTGTAGACATTTCCTGGCTTCACTTTTTTTGCGCCCTTGACCATCGTGTTCCAGATATTTCCTTCAGGTGAAGTCTGATTTAAAAACATAAATTCCTGCTCGCGGCCTGTGTCTGTTTTTATTCCGTAGCATCGGCTTCGGCGGACTTTGCTATTGTTGAAAACCATTAAAGTGCCAGGCTCAACCAAATCAACTAAATCTTTCATGGCATAATGAAAAACTTTTCCCGTCGATTTATCCAAAAACATAAGTTTGTCATTTCCACGGATTCCAGAAGGTTTTTGCGCAATAAGCTCTTCCGGCAAATCAAAATTAAAATCACTGGTCTTCATATATTTTTCCTAAAAAAGTTTTTGTTTTAAAAATCAAAAGCTGGCTCTGACTTCGCATTTCCTTCAAAAGAAATTCCAAGATGATTGTAAGCTTTTTCTGTGGCGACTCTTCCGCGTGGAGTTCTTTGCAAAAGTCCGCACTGAATCAAATAAGGCTCGTAATAATCTTCAAGCGTATCCATCGATTCTCCAATTGAAATAGCAAGAGTTTCCGCGCCAACAGGTCCTCCGCCGAATTTTTTTATAATTGCTAAAAGAATTTCCCTGTCATAATTTTCAAGTCCCAAAGAATCAACTCCAAGACGCTCAAGCCCTTTTTTCACAATCGACTTCGTAATAACGCCGCTTCCTTCAACTTGCGCAAAATCTCTCATGCGCCGAAGAATTCTATTTGTAACACGTGGAGTTCCTCTGGAGCATCCTGCCATAAGCAAAGCCGCATCGTCTTCAACTTGAACATTAAGAATTTTTGCAGAACGCCGGATTATCGAAGCAAGCTCTTCTTTCGTGTAAAAACTGAAACGCTGAATAATTCCAAAGCGGCTTATAAGCGGACTAGAAACCATGCCGGCTTTTGTTGTCGCGCCCACAAGAGTGAATTTCGGAATTGGAATCCTGACAGTTCTTGCCGCGGCTCCTTGCCCGATAACCCAGTCAAGCTCATAGTCCTCCATTGCAATGTAAAGCATTTCCTCGATTGCAGGTTTAAGCCTGTGAATTTCATCAATAAAAAAAACTGTCCGTGGAGAAATTGTTGAAAGAATTCCAGCAAGATCCTTTGGCTTTTCCAAGGCAGGCGCGCTGGTAACTTTAAAATCCGCACCAAGCTCGTTTGCAGTAATTTGCGCCAAAGTTGTTTTTCCAAGTCCAGGCGGTCCAATCAAAAACAAATGATCCAAAGCTTCCTGCCGTTTTCTTGCCGCATCTATAAAAACGCTAAGATTTTCTTTTACAGTTTGCTGCCCAAGAAATTCATCTAAAAGCGCAGGCCTCAAAGAATTTTCCTGAACATCATCTGCGGAAGCAATATCCGCGCGCACAATATTCACAGAAGATTCCGCCGATTTTCCCTGAGCAGCCTGAAGCGCAAGCTGCGTAACAATATTCATTTCGTCTTCTTCGGAAGGCTTTTTCATATACGAACTTCTGGCATTTACACTTTTATTCATCTTGCAAGCTCCAGAATTGATTTTTTAAATACTGAATCTTCTTTTGCATTTTGGCTGAGCGAAGAGAATTTTTCATCAGACTGAAGCTCTGAAGAAATTTTCGAAACAGCATCTTCTGCCTTTGCGCGGTCATATCCCATGCTCACAAGCGCGTCAATTACATCAGCGTAGGCATTATTTTTTCTAACTGCGCCGGATATATTTTCATTTGAAACAAACGAAAGTTTTCCTTTTAAACTCAAAATAATTTTTCCGGCAGTTTTCGGTCCGACACCTGGAACTTTTTTAAGAGAATCAACATCGCCGCTGTCAAGAATTTCAGCAAGAGCCGCTGCGGAAATATTGCTCATAATCTTGACTGCGCCCTTCGGTCCGATTCCGTCAACTTTTAAAAGATCAAAAAACAAAGCCCTTTCATTTTCCGTGGCAAATCCAAAAAGCGACATTAAATTTTCAGTGTGCTGCATCCAGACAAAAACGCGTCCTTTGCTTCCCACTGACGGAATTTTTTCAAGCGAAGTGTCGGGAACTGTAACGTCCCACTCAATTCCATTTGTTTCTATAAAAAGTTTCTGCGGAAATTTTCCGGTAACAACTCCAGTCAGACTGTTAAACATGGCAAGATTATATATAAATTCCCAAAAAGAAACAATCAAAGTGTTACAGCATACGGACTTTCATACATTTTTTGAAGCGACTCTTTCGTATTGTACTTTTCGCCGATGCAAAATTCTTTTGACCAAGTCATATAATAAGCCCAAGGAATATGTGTTTTTTCCAAAATTGAAATATCTGGAATGTAGCCGACTTCCGCAAGAGCGCAAACTTTGTTTTTTGAAGAGCCTTCGCAAAGCTTAAAATATTCAGCTGAATAATCTGTCGGCTCGTATTCGGAACGGTAAACATCAATTGAAACTACATCAACTTTGTCATCTCCCGGATACGCTTCCTTTACATCGCTGTTCCAAACCCAAAGCAAATTATTCAACTTGTGAACATTCGTGTAATAGTCAAACATAATTTCGTAAAGCTTGCCAGCAACAACAGGACCTTTTGCTCCCCACCAAAACCACTCTCCGTAGCTTTCATGGAAAGGCCGCCAAAGAACAGGAATATTGCTGAACTTTTTCAGAATTTCCGCAATTGAATCCATGTCGCTAAAAAATTTTTTGCGTTCTTCTGTTCCTTCAACAAGAACTTTTTCTGCATCAAAATCAGTATTTTTTGAATAAAAGCTTTTTCCTTTTCCTCCAAGCGGCGAAAACCAATGGAAAGTAAAAGTTAAAATGCCAGAAGTCTCGCTAGCCCACTTTAACGCTTGCTCAACTGTATTTTTGTTTTCTTCAACTTCGGTAAGGCACTCGGAATCAGATTCAGTATAATTTATATTTGGAGAATAAGACAAAAGTTCAAAGCCTCTAAGCTTAGGCTCTTTTCCTGTAATGGATTTTATGTAGCTTATTTCTTCCATTGGAACAGTCTGAGTATGCTGGCCTGTTATAATTTTTTTTCCAGAAATTTCATAAAGATACTCAAGAAGTTTTTTTACCGCAGGAATCGCATTTTTATTTGCAGTTTGAACCATAAATATTCCTTGTTAATTTTGCATAAAAAAAGGCTGCCCTTTATGAAGCCAAAACAACTTCCAGGACAGCCTGTCGAACAACTGGAAAAAGACTACCAGTTATCCATCATGTCATCTTCATCTTTATTTTCAAGGTCATAAAGATCTGTTACAGCTCTCATGTCATCAAGATACATATAGAAAGAGCCTCTTGCTTCCATAGGATTGCAGTCTACGCGGAATCCAACAATGCGAAGTCCCGGTTTGTCTCCGTGGTATACGCTCTGCTGAACAATTCCATGCTCGCTGTCTGGAGAAGGCGGAATAGCTGTTGTAAGCTTTTTCCAGCCGCTGAATTCCAATGAGCCCATCCAGATTTCAAAGTTGTTTCCATTGTAATCCTGAACCAAAAGCCAAAGCTGGTGTCCCATATTGCGTCCGCAAGCCCAAACAGAAACTGTCTTTGTAACACCTTCAATAGGAATCGGGCGCGCAGCTGTAATATAGAAAGAATTTACTCCACGGCGGAAAAATTCAACTTTAACACCAAGAACTTTTGTATCTTCAATCTGCTGATTTCCAGAATCATTCAATTCCTCTTTTGCAGCAGGGCTTCCTTCAAACAAGCGTCCTGTAATAACACCGTTGTCAGAAGAAATATGGACATTCCAAGAACCTTCTCTTTCGAAGCGGTCTACACTCACCTCGCGAAGAGCCTGACGAGCACTGTCGTTTCCGATATTTGATGCGTCCGGCTCAGAAAGGCTGTCTGTCTGAGAAAAAGCAGTTCCAGCAAAAACAGCAGCCAACGCTAAAACAGCAAAACTTATTTTCTTCATTTGTCTTCCACCTTTATTTTATTATTGAACTGTTGTTTCTTCATTATTAGAAGATGATGTTTCTGACTCGCCGAAATCCGCATCTTTCAAAGCATATCCATCATATACGTTTGCAAGTGTGTTTGTTGTATATTTCAACTGATCAAAATAAATAACATAGTCATCTACAGCTTCATTTGCATCTGAGCGGATTCTAAATCCAACAAAACTCATATTAGGTCTTCCAGAGCGGAATCTTGAATGCTGGCGGATATATCCAGGAATATTTACAACAACATTTCTCCAGCCATTGAACATAAGGTTTCCGGCTTTAAGAGCATGAACGCGGCCGTCTGCATCACGGATAAGAAGCTCAAGCCTGTAATTGTAGTTTGCGCCCCAAACCCAGAAGTCAACCTGTGTAACAGTTCCTACAAAAGGAATTTCATAAGCGGCGTCATCTTTAGAAGGATAAACTTCAAACCAGTTATCGCCTTTGCGGTCATATTTTGCCTTTACACCCAAGACCATCGCAGCAGGATCAGAATCTTTGTGGTAAGGAATCAATGAATTTGGAATTCCTTCAAACTTTTTCAAAATTGGATAGCCTTCAGCAATGAAACGGCTAGACTGAACTGCCCAAGACCATTCCATATCTGTATCGAAGTTGTCGATAACAATTGTTTCAACAGCCTTAGAGCTTGGCTGAGCTACTGCCGGCACGCAGAATGCAAGTCCAAGAATCAGGCTACCTAAAATGACTACGCCCTTTTTCATTAAAAATCTCCTTGAGTACGATTGTTTTTCATGTATCGCCAAGTTTTTGTTTTTATTTAACTGATTAAAAAAAAATCAACTAAATTTTCAACGTTTATTATATTTACACAATCATTTTTTGTCAAATGATTTATAAAGTATTTTGCAATCCTCCAGTCAATTAGGAATTGATAATGCATAATGCTCAACAAGTTTTACGAATTTATAAAATAAACAAGTATCTGTATTTTATCAAAACTCAAAATCAAGCCTTTTATTTTTTATGCTGAAACTCTGTAATTCGGTTTCAGTCTTGAATTTTGCCTTTAAATGTTTTATTCTATTTAAATAAAAGTCCGAACATTCCGGATACAAGGAGCTAATATGTACAGTTACAAAGATCTTGGACTTGTAAACACAAAAGATATGTTTGCAAAGGCAATGAAAGGCAAATATGCGATTCCAGCATACAACTTCAACAACATGGAACAGATGCAGGCAATTATTCAGGCTTGCGTTGAAACAAAATCGCCTGTAATCCTTCAGGTTTCAAAGGGCGCAAGAGCTTATGCAGACAAGTACATTCTGCGCAACATGGCTCGCGGAGCAGTTGAATACGCACATGAGCTTGGATGCGACATTCCGATTGTTCTTCACCTTGACCACGGTCCTAACTTTGAAGTTGCAAAAGACTGCATTGACAACGGATTCTCATCTGTAATGATTGACGGTTCTTCACTTCCTTACGAAGAGAACATCGCTGTTACAAAGAAAGTTGTTGAATACGCACACTCACAGAAAGACTACGTTACTGTAGAAGCAGAACTTGGTGTTCTTGCCGGTGTTGAAGATGAAGTTGCTTCAGCAGAAAGCCACTACACAAAGCCAGAAGAAGTTGTTGACTTCACAAGCAAAACAGGATGCGATTCTCTCGCAATCTCAATCGGAACTTCTCACGGAAGATGCAAATTCACACCTGAACAGTGCACACGCAGCCCGGACGGAGTCCTTATTCCACCGCCACTCGCATTCGACGTTCTTGAAGCAATTGAAAAACAGCTTCCAGGATTCCCAATCGTACTCCACGGCTCATCTTCTGTTCCAATGGAATATGTAAGAATCATCGAGCAGTTCGGCGGAAAAATTCCTGATTCAGTTGGAATTCCAGAAGAGCAGCTCCGCAAGGCTTCAAAGTCAGCAGTTTGCAAAATCAACATCGACTCAGACGGACGCCTCGCAATGACAGCAGCAATCCGCAAATTCTTTGCAGAGCACCCGGACAAATTCGACCCGCGCGAATATCTCGGACCTGCACGCGAAGAGCTCAAGAAAATGTATATGCACAAAAACATCGACGTTCTTGGTTCAGCAGGACACGCATTGGACTAGTCCATTAAAGAAATAAATTCTTTATACGGAGGAATTTCATTTTACGTGAAGTTTCTCCGTTTTTTTATGCGCAAAATATCTTTATAATGAACTGTTGAAAAAAAAGTTTTTTGCCGCTAAACTAATCAAATATGTACTCATTTTTAATTTTATCGATTCCGGCGGCAGTTATTTTTTATTGCTGCATTCACACTGAATACAGCTTCAAAAGTTTCTTTGCTCCAATTGCAATCGGGCTTACAGCAGGAATTGTCTCAGCAATTTTCAAGGAATATTTTATTTTTTCAGCTTATGTCGCCACATCAGGATTTTTCGAGCATTTTCTTCACATACTGAAAACAACATTTTTTCCGCCGGTAATTTTATTTGCGCTGTGGGATTTTTTTTCAAAAGACGACACAAAATACAAAACAACATCGGCATTTCCGCTGCTAGCTTCATTTTATGCAATTTTTCTTCCATATACATCAATTTCAAGTCCTGAAAAACATTCATTTTTCTTTTTATTTGAAAATCCGATTCTCTTTATCTGCACAACATTTTTTGCGCAGGCTTTATATTTGAAAATAAAGTTCAGCATAGAATCCAAGCAAAAAAATAAAACCGCCGCATTTGCAATTGCATTCATCGTGATTTCATCCGTACTGCCGGCAATTCAAACTTTATGGTATTTTAAAATATTCGGATTTGCACATATTGTGCTTGCAATTATTTTCACTGTGGCAGCATTTATTTTCTATAAAATTGCATTCATAAAAGAAAATTCACTAGACACAGTTCTATAGTTTCTGATAAAATATTTTTTATGCTATACGAGTATTTTATACTCTAGGAGGATAATTGGCAGACAACAAAGGCATGCGCGTAAATGAACAGATACGCGTAAGAGAGATCAGACTCATTGATGATGAAGGTGAACAGAAGGGAATCGTCCCTACAATTGAAGCCCTCAGAATGGCAAAGGATCGAGACCTCGACCTTGTAGAAGTTTCGCCAAACGCAAATCCGCCGGTTTGTAAAATACTGGATTTCGGAAAGTACAAGTTCGAACAGGAGAAAAAGCTTCGTGACTCCAAAAAGAACCAGAAAGTACTCAAGCTCAAGGAGATTCGTATGCAGCCTAAAATCGGCGCAGGCGACCTTGACACGAAAGCAAAGCATGTTCAGGAATTCCTAAACGAGGGCGACAAAGTGAAAGTTACAATCCGTTTCCGCGGACGTGAGCTTGCGCACACAGAACTCGGTTATGATGTACTGAAAGAAGTTGAAAAAAGACTTGTTGAAGGTTCTTATGCAATCGAAAAGCCAGCCGCAATGGAAGGCAGATTCATGTCTATGACCTTGAACTCAAAAGTCAAAAAGCAGGGGTAAAACTATGCCTAAGATGAAAACAAAGAAATCCGCATCAAAGCGCTTTTCTTTAACTGGTACTGGAAAAGTTAAGTACAAGAAAATGAATCTTCGTCATATTTTGACAAAGAGATCACCAAAAAGAAAGATGCACTTGCGCCATGCAGGAATTCTTTCAGAAGATTCAGCAGCAAGAATCCGCAAACAGCAGCTTCCATACGGCTGATTTTAGGAGTAAAAGATGTCTAGAGCGATAGATGGAACAAAACGTAAAAACCGCCGTGTAAAACTCTTGAAGCTTGCAAAAGGCTTTAAAGGCGACAGAAAATCAAATTACAAAGCTGCAAAAGACGCTGTTGTAAAAGCACTTGATCATTCTTATGTTGGACGCAAACTCAAAAAACGCGACTACAGAAGCCTTTGGATTGCCCGTATCAATGCGGCAGTTCGCGCTGAAGGAATGTCATATAGCCGCTTTATTGACGGTCTTGTAAAAGCTGGTGTTACACTCAACCGCAAAGCATTGAGCAATATGGCTATCGAAGATCCAGTTGCATTCAAGGCTGTTGTTGAAGTTGCAAAAAACGCAGTAAAGGCATAAAAAATGATTACACTCGATCAAGTTTTGTTGTTGCAGGAAAAAGTAGAAGCCGCTGTTGAAAAAATCAGTTCACTGACTGATAAAGTTTCGCAGCTTGAATCTGAAAACGATGCTTTGCGTAGTAAATGCGCCGAGCTTACAAAAGCGTTTTCTGAAAAAACGGAGCTGGTTTCTTCTATTGAATCAACACAGGCAAAGATCGAGGAAAGCATTTTGAAAACCCTAAACCGTCTTGACTCTGTTGAGGATGCAATTCTTAGCGGTCAAGGCGGACAAACTGGCAACGAAAATTCTTCGGAATCACAGCCAGTTCAAAACGAAATTCCGCAGGAAGAAAATACAGCTTCTGAACAGCAATCATCAGAACAGACAGTTGTTTCAGAACCTCAGATTTTCCAGCAGGAAGAACCAAAACAAGAGCAAAAAAATCCGGCTGAACCGCAGACAGATTTAAACGGACAGTTTGATATTTTCTAAAACGCAGGAGAAAAACTGCATTGGGAAAACTTCAAATTGAATTGCTCGGAGCATCATTTTCCGCACAGGCTTCTGAAGACGATGCCTATCTTGCAAAACTTTTATCCTATTACAAAGAAATCACTGAATCCATAAAAAACTCCTCCGGCGTAAAAGATTCTTTAAAAATAAGCATTTTATCTGGAATTGCACTTGTAGATGAGCTTTACAAGGAAAAACAAAAATCAATTTCACTTTCAAAAGCAGTTCCAACCGAAGACGATGAAAAAGCAGAAAGAATCGCGCAGAACATAATAGAAAAAATCAGCGGAGCATTGGAATGATTTTTGTTGATGCAGATTCATGTGAAAAAAATGCAAGAGAATTTATTTTAAATGCGGCGGTTAAAAAAAATCTAAACGTAATATTTGCAGCAAATAAAAATATTCCATTTGCATTTAAAAATCCGCTTTTTAAAATGGAAATATGCTCCAAAGAAAAAAATTCCGCAGATGATTTTATAGTGGAAAATTCCAAGCCGGGCGACATAGTTGTAACACGAGACTTGCTTTTGGCGCAAAGAATTTTCAATAAAAAAATTTCGGTTATGAACGACAAGGGAACTGTTTTCAATAAAGAAAATCTCGAATATCTCATAGAAGAACGGCAGCTAAGCATTCAAATGAAAAGCCTTGGAGTTTCGACTGGCGGAAAATGGAAAAATTACAGCGGAAAAGACTTTGAAAAATTCAAAACAGCCTTCTCTGCCCTTCTTGAAAATTCGTTCAGCTGATTGCGCTGTTAATATCTTCCAAGCGGTCTTTTATCTGCATAAAGGCATCCACAAGCTCCGGGTCAAACTGATGTCCGCGCTGCTCCCAAATTTCATTAAATGTATCTTCAACACTCCATTCAGCCTTGTAGCATCTTTTGTGGCGAAGCGCATCATAAACATCCGCAAGCGAAACAATTCTTGCCGCAAGAGGAATCTTATCTTCCTTTAAAGCCTGTTCAATTTCGTGCGGCATTTTTGTTGCGGGAATATAATCCATGTAGTCAAAATTTCCGGGGTAGCCTTTGTTTCCTCCGTCCCAGCGGTCATGGTGATGAAGGCAGACATCGCGCGCCATTATATCCAAATCGTTTTCAACTGGAGTAAAAATCTGCGCGCCAACACAAGTGTGCCCTTTCATAATATCGCGTTCATCTTCATCAAGAATTCCCTGTTTCTTTAAAATTTCATCTGGAATTGCAACTTTTCCTACATCGTGGCATCTCGCGGCAAGACGAAGATTATCACGGAATTTGTTTCGTTCTTTTTCTGGAATTTTTTTGTTCGAAGCATAGCGGTCATATATTTCAAGAGAAAAGCGGGAAACTCTTTCAACGTGCGCGCCAGTTTCCTTTGGATCACGGAAGCCGGCAGTTTTTACAAGACGGTCAACATTAAGCCTTGTAAGATAAGCATATTCGTAAATCGAACCGACTTTTGCGGCAAACTGGGAAATGTAAAATTCAGAATCCTTATCAAAAGGAATAACGTTTCCGTCCTCGTCCTTGGCATTTATAATCTGAAGAATCCCAAGAACTTTTCCATTTGTCATTATGAGCGGAATTGTAAGCATTGATTTTGTATGGTAGCCAGTTTTTTCATCATTCGCCGAATTAAATTCAAAAAGCCTTACTTCTTTTTTTTCATCATCAACAAACTCAGGCAAATTATAGACATCTGGAATATTTACAAGTTTTTTGGAAAGAACGCAGTAGCCGGAAATCGACTGGTTTGTAGGAACAAGATAAAAAGAAGTGTACGAAAGCTTTTCTCCGGGAGCAAGCTGATTCTGCATTGTGTCGTTCTGACTATAGCGAATCCAAAGCTTGTTTTCCTTGCTGTCGTACTCGTAAATTGAACCAGCGTCGGCATTGACAATTTTACGCGCGCCAGTCAAAATATTTTCCAGAAGAATATCAACGTCTCTGATTTCTTTAAGCTGCTCTTCTATTTCCGTTATAAGACTCTGTTTCCTTTCGTGTTTAGACATAATCCAACGTCCTTTACTTTTTTCAATTTCTGAAATTATAAATCAATTCAAAACAAAATTCAATTAATTCAGGCGAGTTGAAGAAAATTAGTGCGCTATGATTTTTTTATCAAGGAAAAATAAAGCGGACCTGCGCCAAAAGATTTATCTGGCAAAATATGAAAGCCGAATTCAGTTTTTTCCGCAAATGAAAAATAATCTTCAAGAGAAAAATTCTGCGGACACAAAACATCAGCCTTTATAGATTTTCTGTTCAAGTCAAAAATTTCTTTCACCAAGTCTTTTGGAACAATATTCGCATCTGGAAATTTTTTCAGCAGCTTTGAAACAACTCCGTCATTTTCCTGCGGACACAAAGCGCAAGTTGCATACAAGAGAAAACCGTTTTTTTTCAGCAGTCTGAATGCGCAAGAAAGAAGCGCCCACTGCTCCATTGAAACTGTTTTTATTCTTGAATGCGTCCATTGCTCAAGATATTTTTTATCATTCAAAACATGACGTTCGCTTGAACATGGCGCATCCAAAAGAATGCTTTCATAACATTCAGATTCGCGTCTGCACCAAGAAGCTCCATCGCTTAAGCTGACTTTTACATTGCAAGAAATTTCAGGCGGAAGTGATGATTCTACAACTTTTGAAAGGCGGGCTTTTCTTGAAGGAGAGCGTTCATTTGAAAAAAGCACAGCGTCGTCATTTTTGTTTCCTGCCAAAACTAAAGTCTTTCCGCCGGGAGCCGCGCACAAGTCAAGAATTTTTTCAGAATCTTTTAAGGGCAGACAAAGAGCAGCGACAATGCTTGCAGGATCTAAAAAATAACTTTCACAATTTTTATAAGATAATTCTGCGTGCAAAGTTTCCGAGGCAAGAGAAACCTTTAATTTATCCCAACGTTCGGTAAAAATTTCAGAATAAAACTTTTCAAATGCCTCTTGTCCAAAAACTTTTTGCGTTTTAGTTTTCTTCAATTTTTATAATCCCCTTTTTTAATTTAAAGTCCAACACTTTTTTTTCCGCCTCGCAAAGACGATTTGCAAAAAACTCATCACTTTCAGAAAGTTTTAAAAGCGACTTTGCAACAGAAAGAAATTTTTTTCCGCTAAGCATAATCACGTCAACTCCAGAAATTATAGCGTTTGCGGCAACTTGTTCTGGAGGCGAATCTGAAAGCGCTCCCATAAAAATATCATCGCTTAATACAAGACCTTCAAAACCAAGGCGCGACTGAAGCATTTCTTTTATCCAGAAACTGCTCATGCAAGCCGGATTTTCATCAAGAGAATTTATTTTTGCGTGGCTCACTAAAACACAAGATGGATTCGATTTTAAAATTAATGCAAATGGAAAAATAAAATTTTTAAAAACTTCAGAAGACGAAAGCGTTATTTCTACAGAGCCAGTGTGAGGATCTGAATTTGCATTTCCCGGAAAATGTTTTGCAACCGAAGCAATTCCGTTTTCTTCATAAGCTCTTACGCAAACCATACTGTATGCAACAGATTTCGGAACACTTCCAAAAGTTCTTGTTCCTAAAAAAAATTTATTTGATTCAATTTCAGCTTCGGCAACCGGCGCAAGATTCATTGTAATTCCAAGTTCTTTCATTTGCACTGCCTGATTTGAATAAATGGACTTTGCTTCTTGCAATGTATAATTTTCACTGATTTTTTTTTCTGACGGAAGATGCGATGTGATTTTTTTTAAGCGGTTAACTTCTCCACCCTCTTGGTCAACTGCAATAAAAGGAAGCGGACTTTTATTTTTTTTATAAAAAGAATTTATTGAAGAAATATAATTTTTCAGCTGCTCTTTTGAATTTCCGATATTATAGGAAAACAAAATAATTCCGCCGGGAACAACTGCTGTTCCGTTCTCAAGAAATTCAACTGGATGAAAACTTTCATTGCCTTCAACATTGACAAGAAAAATCTGCGAAATTTTTTCTATTTCAGAAAGACTGTCAAAAAGTTTTTCAGCGGAAGTTTTTGAATATAAAGGAAAAAAAATAAACAGCAATGCAAGAAATTTCAGCGCAACTTTTTTCATGGCAGAAATTATAATTTAGCTTTTGATTTAAGTCTATCGTTTCATCTTGGAGTTGTAAAAAAAAACTGCTACAATCAAAACATGAAAAAAATCATTATTGTAACAGGAGCTTCAAGCGGAATGGGATTTTGGTTTGCAAAACTTCTTGCCCGTGAAAGCTCAGAATTTGAAAAATTTTCCAGCGACGAACTTTGGATTATAGCAAGAAGAAAAGAGCGGCTCGAAGAATTAAAAGTGCAAATCGAAAAAGAATCATCTCAAGAAAAAATAAAATTTCCAGAAGTAAAAATTTTTCCAATTGACATTTCAGGAATTCAAGGAGCTTTAAAAATCAAGGAGCTTTTTGAAAATGAAAAATCGAAGGGAGATTTTAAAATAAACGTTCTTGTAAACAACGCAGGCTTTGGAACTTACGGAGAATTTGCGCAAACTGACACAATGCGCGAAATGGAAATGATAGATCTTGACTGCACTTCCCTGACTGGAATAACAGGATTTGCGCTTCCCTATATGCAAAGCGGCTCGCGGATTATAAATGTTGCAAGCCTTGCATCTTTTTTGCCGCTCGGAAACTTTGCAGTCTATGGAGCTTGCAAAAGCTATGTGCTAAGTTTTTCTGTTGCACTTGCGGCGGAACTCAAGCATAAAGGAATAAAAGTTACAACATTGTGTCCCGGTCCTGTAAGCACGGAATTTGCAGACGTCGCTTCAAGAGGCGCAAGAAAAAAAGTTCGGCACGGACTTTCACCTGAAAGAACTGTACAGGATGCAATAAAATGCTCACGCAAAGGAAAACTTTATTCCATGAAATTTTTCAAATGGAAATTCAAGGCGGCGGCAAGCAGATTCGTAGGACGATATTTTGGAGCCTGGGCAACTTACAAATTCTGCAAAAGACCTAGCAATTGAATTTTAAAGCGCAAAATGTTATTCTAAAAAAAGGACGCCGGTTGTGTTCAGCAGATGCTGTCTGTGCACTCTAAAGAAAACCGTCCAAAAGCAAAATATTTTTGGAGGACGATTATGCACTCAACATTCAGCAAAAGCGCGCTTTTCACAGATTTTTATGAACTGACAATGGCGCAGGGATATTGGAAACAGAACATGAACCATCAGGTTGTGTTCGATATGTTTTTCAGAAGACAGCCTTTTAACGGCGGATTCAGTGTCTTTGCAGGAATTGAGCCGCTTCTGGATTCTCTTGAAGATTTTTCTTTTGATGAAGATGAAATTTCCTATTTGAGAGAACAAGGCATTTTTGAAGAAGGCTTCCTTGAATATCTAAAAGACTTTAAATTTTCCGGCGACTTGTATTCATTTGAAGAAGGCTCGGTTATTTTTCCGCAGGAACCGCTTGTAAGAATCCACGCAAATTTAATTGAAGCCCAGATAATCGAAGGACTTGTCTTGAATCTTTGCAACTTCCAAAGCCTGATTGCAACAAAAACCGCAAGAGTCTGGCTTTCAAGCAAAAAAGGAAATGTAATGGAATTCGGACTCAGAAGAGCACAAGGTCCGGACGGCGGAATGAGCGCAACCAGAGCTTCATACATCGGAGGAGTCGCAGGAACAAGCAACACTCTTGCAGGAAAAATATACGGAATTCCTGTAATGGGAACGATGGCGCATTCCTGGGTAATGTCGTTTCCAAGCGAACTTGAAGCCTTTGAAGCTTACGCAAAACTTTATCCAAACAAGACAATTTTTCTGATTGACACTTACGACACTTTAAAGAGCGGAATCAAAAACGCAATAAAGGCAGGTGCAAAACTCGTTGAGCAAGGCTACAATTTTGGCGTGCGCCTTGACTCTGGAGACATTTCATATTTAACAGCCGAAGTACGAAAAGAACTTGACAAGGCAGGATTTCCGCAGGCATTCATTTGCGTTTCCAATGACTTGACAGAAGAAATAATTGAAACTCTTGTTCAGCAAAATGCGCCGATTGCAAGCTGGGGCGTTGGAACTCACATGGTAACAGGCGGAACAGAATCAAGCTTTACTGGAGTTTACAAACTTGCCGCAAAGAAAAATGGAAACGAATTTATTCCCACAATGAAATTCAGCGACAATCCTTCAAAGAACACAAACCCGGGAATAAAAAATGTGTTCAGGCTTTACGATGAAAAAGGAATGGCGCGCGCTGATATTTTGGCGCTTGACGGAGAAACTTTAGAGGCTGGAAAAGAATACCGATACTTTCATCCGATGGTTGACTACAGGCAGTTTTCGTTTACGGCTTCACAGATAAAACCGATGCTAAAAAAGCGGCTTGAAAACGGCAAAAGAACAGAACCTCGCCTCTCTGATTCCGAACAGCTTAAAATAAGCAGACGAAGAATGATGGAAGAAATTGAAACGCTAGACCCTTCATTCAAGAGAATTTTGAATCCGCATATTTACAAAGTTTCCATGACAGAAAAACTAAAGGATTTGAAACTTGCTTTTATAAAAGCCAATATCCGCTGATTTTTTTCTTGTCATCCAGCGACTTTATTTTTTCCGCAGGCAGAGTAATTCTCATTGAGTAATGACCTTTGTATTCTCTGTCAATGCGGATTTTTACGGACTTTTCATTTCGGCAGGCTTTACGCAGCTCACAAATATACGAAAACAAAATGGCTC
The DNA here is from genome assembly GCF_934725225.1 of uncultured Treponema sp. Classification (NCBI taxonomy): domain Bacteria; kingdom Pseudomonadati; phylum Spirochaetota; class Spirochaetia; order Treponematales; family Treponemataceae; genus Treponema; species uncultured Treponema sp. Next base: position 410,410 of record NZ_CAKVAM010000002.1, on the reverse strand, counting down.
GTTTTTCTGGAAGGTAGCTTCCAAACAAAAGCGATATAAGCTCCTTTTCCGAAACTTCTTTTTCAAGCCGCTCATGCAGATATTTAAAGACTTTGAATCTTGACGGCGGAATTTTATGAACAGCCTGAAATTTTTCCAAATCAAGTTGCAAAAGTTTTTCTTCTTCAGTCAAAAAAGTTTCAGGACGGTTTATTACATTTATATATTTATTGAACCGTTCGCTTTTCAAAAACACTTCAATTAAAAAAAATGTGTCTTCAAGTTTGTCTATGCGCTCAGGAGCAATCCGCGGAACAAGATAAGTTTTGTTTTTTGAAATCCAAAATGCAGTCATCTTGTCAAGTTCAGGAAAAGGATCGTTAAAAACAACAACTGGCGCAGGATTCGGCATCATGGACATTTCAACATAAGGATTAAAAACATCAATTTGAAATGTGCGGACATCAATCAAAACATAGTCAAGCACGCCCGGCTCAACAAGTTTCAACGCTGTATAAAACTCATGCGGCTTTAAGAAAATTTTTACATCGCTGCCAAAAGTTTCTATTCGAAGCGCAAGATATTTGCAAACTTTTAAAAGATCTGGCTTTATAAGCAGATAAACCTTTCCCAAGGGCTCCTCCTAACTAACTAAAAATACAAAACTTAAACAAGCAAAAATTTTTGCGCAGAATTCTTCCAGCTATCATTTTTTCCTCATGTTTCCAGCTATAAAAAGCTCATCTTGATACCAGTCAATAAGCAGGCTGAAATATTCATCATAATAGCCTTCATGAATCATAAGGAATTTATAAACGTTTCCTGTTTTTAATTTAGAAAAATCAACTTTAGAAGCATCAACCCATTTTGAGCCGACTTGAATTCTAAACTGGGAACTTTTAGTTAAATCTTTTCCAGTTTCACAGTCCATAGCAGAAAAATGGACGGTAATATTCCGGCTTGCATTTTTTAAGAAATCAAGATTCATAAGAACCTTTTCTTTTCCAACAGAAATGCTTTTCCACCAGACGTAAGGACCTTCAGCGATTTTTATTCTGTATTCTCCCGGACGAAGGAAAACATCCTTTGTTACATACTCAAGATTTTTTCCTTTGGAAGAATTTTTTGCAACTGAAAAAACTCTCCGTGTATTTGGAACTTCCGGGATTCCGTCGTTATCGTTCACAAAGAAAAATGCGCGCGCAGGAAGGTCGGCATTCACGCTGGCAGTTGAAGGCATAAGCATAGACAAAGAAACCGGAGTAAACCAATTTCTAAGAACAGTTCTATGAATCATTCCAGAATTCCAAGCCTCGAAAAAAAGAAGCGCAACCGCACAAGCCGCACAAGCTCCAAGCGCAATCCGTTTGGCTTTATAATTTTTTGGAATATACGAAGGAAACTTTATTGTCTTAGGAGAAATTATAGACTGGGCAAGCGAAACCCTTATTGCGTGCGTATCGTAATTTTTTAAGTACCGTCTTACTTTTGCAATTACAGGCTCCAAACTTTTGTATCGCTTTTCAGGCTCAGGCTTCATCATTTTTCTAATAAGAGTTTTTACAACAGGCGGAAGATTTTTTACGATTTTCTGCGGAGGAATATATTTTCCTTTTTTAATTTTCGCAATTGTTTCCGGAGCCATGTCTCCCGCATAAGGCTTAGATCCAGTAACCATTTCATAAAGCATTACGCCCATTGAATAAATGTCAGCGCGAACATCCACAGAACTTGAATCCATAAGCTGCTCTGGAGACATATAGGCTGGAGTTCCAAGAGTAGAACCGGCTTGCGTTATAGAACTGTTTTTTGTAGCAACGACAGTTTTATCAGAATCCACAGTTTTCTTTGGCTCTTCAACTTCATCTTTTTCATCACTGGCAATTCCAAAGTCCGCAAGTTTTACTTCTGCTCTTTTTGAAATAAGAATGTTTCCAGGCTTTATATCGCGGTGAACAATATCCTTTGAATGAGCATTTTTCAGACCAAGGCAGGCATCAAGAAAAATCAAAAGCGCAAGTTCATGCGGAAGCGAAACCTGCTTTTCAATAAGCTTGTCCAAAGACATTCCGTCAACAAACTCAAGCACAATATAATTTGCCCTGCCTTCAGTAAAATAATCGAACATCCGCACAACATAAGGGCTGGACAGCTCGCTTAAAATCCGCGCTTCTCTTTTGAACCTTTCACGGATTGCAGCGCCGCCGCTTTTTAAAATAAGTTTTTTTATGACGACTTTCCGCTTTAATTCAGGATGAGTCGCAAGATACACAGCCCCCATTCCGCCAGTCGCGATTTTTGTGCAGTTTTTGTATTTTCCAATTGTCTCGCTTTCCATTTAGTTCTCCCATGCTATTTATAGAACACTTTTTATGTCAGTTTCAGGATTGAATTTTTTTTCAGGAACAACAATAGCAACATTCATTTCATTTGGATTATGAAGCTGCAGATAAGTTCCGTCTTGGCGCAGCAAATATTTTCCGTCTTTTACAGGACGATGCCCGCCAAACCACAAAACGCCGTTTCTTTTTGCGGAGGGATTCAAATTTTTTAAAAGCTTTTTCACACTTCCCTTTTCAGCCGCATCATTCGCAGTCCAAGTAAGCCCCAGAACAACATCGTCATTTTTATGATAGTCAACAATTTGCTTTCTTGAAAAACAGCTGGCAGGCTCGGCATGGCTCACGGCAAAATTATAGAACACAGCGCAAACTGGCAACGCTTTTTCCCACAGACTTATCAAATGAAGAATCACATCGCCGTAAACTTGCCGGATAAAATCGCAGCACATGCTTCCTTCCTGCACAAATTTTCTAAAAGCAAGATTTCCGTGGCGGCTTTCATTTAAAATGTTCTCGTGGTTTCCTTTTAAAAAGTGAAAATTTTCAGTGAAATTATTTTTCAACTCCATGATAATCATAAGAGTTGAAATATTTTCCTTCATTTCTTCCTGCATAGGCTGGCCGGCGTAAACATCCATTGACCAGTCTTTGTAGGCCGCAATCCATCTGTCATAACCGCGGCTTTCCGAATGAAACGCATCTCCAACGCAAACAACAAAAATTTTTTTCTCATTCAGCAAAGACAAAACGGATTCATCTTCAATTTTAAAATCAAGAAGCTTTAAAAGAAAATCTGCGCGCGCATGAATATCAGGAACTATTATAGAAGGAATTTTTTCAGACGAAAAATCAAGAAGTCCGCCCGGCTTGCTGTCAGAACCGGCAGACCTGTAAGACGGACTTTCATTTTCAAGAGTAGACAAAGATTTATCCAAAAAGAGCTGAAATTCAGATTCTTCTGGAAAAGAATTTGAGTCGTTTATTTCATGCAGATGATTTCTAAAACAATCCAGCTCTTCTTTTGAAAACATTCTAGCCCATTATAAGATTTGAAGAGCCAATTGTAAGCTTGTCTCCGGCATTAAGCTTAACGTATTTATCCGGCGGAATTCTGCGGCCGTTTAAAAATGTTCCGTTTGTGCTTCCTTCATCTTTCAAGAAATAGGCATCGCGGATTTTCTGAATAATGCAGTGATGACGGCTTGCCAGCTTTGAGTCAATCACAATATCGTTATCGGCTTCGCGCCCCATTGTGATTTTTGCGGCAATCTGAATTTTTTTCTTATTGAAAACAAGATAGGAAACCTGCTGAGATTCCGCAATTTTGTCCAAATGCTGCCCCAAAGGACTTGAATTTATAATAGTTGTATCAGCCATAAAATATATTATAAAGCAGTTTTTCAAATTTTCAAGTTTTATTTCAAATTATGTGCAAAAAAATTTTTCGCCATAAAACGAAAAACGCTATTGACACACACAAGATTTTAATGCTATATTCATTAGCACATGGGGTGTTAGCGAAGCTGGTTATCGCGCTGGCCTGTCACGCCGGAGACCACGGGTTCGAGTCCCGTACATCCCGTTGTACCGTTCATTACGAGCGGTATTTTTTTTATTCGGGCAATAGCGCAGCTGGTAGCGCGCTAGCTTCGGGAGTTAGAGGTCCCGGGTTCGAATCCCGGTTGCCCGACACTTTTCTCTTCAATAAAATCAAATAATTTGTTTACCGCAACTAAAATAGAAGCTGAAATATTAAAAATCCTCAATCAAACCGAACCGCTTAAAGAAGAACAGATAATAAAAGAAATCTGCAAAAACAGAGATAGAGATTCCGCTGTAACGCCGCAAGTGATACAAAACGCGCTGGAAGGCTGCACTGCAAAAGGCTTTGTAGCTCTAACCAGCAACGGAATTAAAATCACTGATGAAGGAAAAAAGCAGATTTAACACTTTTAATACAACTCGTTGTATTGCTGAGCAATTTTTTCCCAGCTGTAAAGGCGTTTCCCGGCCTCGCCCATTTCAAGCGCGATTTTCTCACGAAGAGATAAAAGAATCACTTTCGGAATGACGAAGTTCTTTCATCAGATTCTGCAAATCATCAGAAGTTTTCCAGTAAAGGCATTTTTCTTCGGTTGTGGCGCGGTTATAAACGCAGTCAAACGCAAGAATCGGAAGAGAAAGATTCATCGCCTCAACAAGAGAAGGATTTGTTCCGTCTGCATCGATACAAATGTTATTGTCTCTGCTTTCTAAAAATGAAGATTCTGCAACAGTCAAAACTATTTTTAAGATTTTTGCTAAAAGCATAATCCCTGTTTTTAGCAAGGAGATTATTGCTGAATATTCTGAAGTTCTTTCCAGAGGAAAGTTTAAAAATAAGTTTTCTACAAAAAACGTTCACAAAGCAATCAAAATGATTCTTGACAACGGCATTGAACTTTCTGGCATTCAAACAGAAGAAAAACTTTCCGACCCAAAAGATGCGATTTTCTACGAAGTTACAATGGATTTCCTCCAAACAAAAGAAACTTTTCTTGCAACCGGCAACATCAAGGACTTTCCAGTAAAGCCGTTCGTTGTCACTCCAAAAGAAATGCTAGAAATTATGGAAGAAAATAAAAAAAGTAATAATAGAAAATATTGAAAAATGCTATGCAACAAAACTAAAACTAAAGGCTCTATGATTGAAATAGTTGCTTTTTATAAAACCTCTTATGATTAATGTTAAACTTCAATCCTCTTCAAAAAATCATCTCGCAAAAAATCAAAAATTATGTTATATTAATAATTGCAAGGAGGTATCCATGAGCGATAAACAGATAGAATACTCAGTTTTCTGCATCGAAAATGTTGCAAAGCAGCTTGGCAAAACTGGCTCAGAATTGTTTCAAATTCTCAATTCATCAGGACTTCTACACTCATATATCATACCTTCTTACGAAGCGCTTCATACCCAGAGTAAACAATATATCGTAGATGAAATCATTTCCGTCCTTAAAGAAAGGAATCTCGTTGCATGAAGCTTTACCACGGTTCAACTGTAATTGTAGATAAACCACTTGTTTCTTATGGTCGCTATAACCTTGATTTTGGCAAAGGCTTTTACACATCAAATATGCAAAGTCAGGCGGAAAAATGGGTGCAGCGTTTTATTTCTCTTGGGAAAAAAGGAATCATAAATATTTATAATTATGATGATTCTGATATTCAGACAAAATACCGCTATAAAAATTTTCCTGACTACAATGAAGAATGGTTAGACTTTGTTCTTGCCTGTCGAAGTGGTTCAAAAGACTATTCCAAGTATGACATCATCGAAGGCGGAATAGCTAACGATAAAGTCTTCAACACAGTAGAGCTGTATTTCTCTGGTCTCATAGATAAAGCAACAGCCTTACAACGTCTAAAGTTTGAAAAACCAAATAATCAGATTTGCTTTATTAATCAGGAAGTTGTAGATAAGCTTTTATACTTTGAATCCAGCTACGAAGCAAAAGGAGTTTATGTATGACCGCTGACGCAACTCTTTTGCAGATGAAATACGCACGTATAATTTCTCTACTTGCAAAAAAAGCAAATATCGATGAAGAAAAAGCAATGGAGCTTTTTTATAAATCAAACACATATATGCTCATGAGTAAAGGCATAAGCGATTTTCACTGTTTAAGTGATGCCTATCTTGTAGAAGAAATCATGCTGGAACAAAAACAGTAATCACAACTTCTTTATCTCCTCAGTTCTCCATTTCACTTTCACCGCTAGGTCCAGATAGCCCCCCCTGCCCATCCGAAGTCATTCTATTAACTCCTTTCTCGCTCATTTCCGACTCCGAGTATTTTTTCAAGAACCGGAAGTCCAGCATTTACCGGCACGGATATTTCATTCCGGTTTGTCCGTATAGTATGTTAACATCTTATTGATTTTATAAAATAATTTATCATAGCCTGAATTTCGAGTTTTGATAAGCAGATTTAACGCTTTTAATACAACTCGTTGTACTGCCAAGCAATTTTTTCCCAGCTGTAAAGGCGTTTCCCAGCCTCGCCCATTTCGCGCGCGATTTTTTCACAAAGAGATTCCGAATCGAGTTCGGAATGACAAAGTTTTTTCATCAGATTCTGTAAGTCATCATAAGTTTTCCAGTAAAGGCATTTTTCCTCGGTTGTGGCGCGGTTATAAACGCAGTCAAACGCAAGAATAGGAAGAGAAAGATTCATCGCCTCTACAAGAGAAGGATTTGTTCCGCCTGCGCTGTGTCCGTGAATATATACATTGGCATTTGAGCGAAGCCAGTTCACGGTGTGAGGCTCATAAATCGGGGCAAGCAAGTGAATATTTTTGCATGCGCTGAATTTTTCTTTTAAGTTACGGCCATACTCCGACTTTTCCCAGTTGCCCACAAAAACAAGCGTTTCGTCCGGCATTTTTGAAAATGCCTCAAGAATCACATGGACATTGTTTTCAGGCTCAATCCGGCAGACAGTAACCGCATAAGGCTCGCGGCAAAACGGATATTTTTCAAACAAAGAATCGTCCAAAACGTGCGAAACCTGGTCGCCGCCATACGCAATCAGCTCAACTCTCTTGTTTTTTACGATTTTTGAATATTCAGATTTTATGTAGTCAGTAATCCCTTTGTTGTCGCCAATCACAATGTCGGAATATTTTACAGCTATTTTCTCGCTGAACCTTAAAAGCTTTTTTGCGTACCACTTCCATTTGTCGCGCCGCCATTCAAGCCCGTCAATATTTGTTATGATTTTTCCCTTGAAAATCCGCCTTATATATGGAAGAAAAATGCAGCCGGAAACACCAAGAACCAGCATTATGTCAGCTTTAGCCGCAACCGAAAGTTTCATCGACTTAAAATCATAAAAAATGCTGTCCTTTCCGTTCGCGTCCATTTCAAGATAAACAAGTTTTGCGTCCTTGTACGACTCCAAACGTTTTTCATATTTCCTACCAGAACAGAAAACCGTGTATTCAACGTTAGGGGGCGTAAAATCCAGCAGGTTGTCTACAAGAGACTCAAAGCCGCCATAGCAGGCAGGAACGCCAACCGTGCCGATAACAGCAACACGAAGTTTTTTAGGATTTTTTGATGAAATATTTGATTCAGGCATAAACTGCTCCTTTTTTATTTTTTATTGACAAACACATTACATTCACATATATTCAAATTATAGGTACAATTTTTTATTGTTTTTGGAGGCGCATTATGGCAAGCACATTGGTACAGATTAGAGTAGATGAAGATTTGAAGAACGAGGCTACAAGCATTTTCGAACAGCTCGGACTTGATTTGCCAACCGCATTCAGGATATTCCTTAAAAAATCCGTTGAAGAAAGAGGCATTCCATTCAGCATGAGAATGGAAAGAAAAGTTTCCCTAAAAGAGGGAAAAAAAGCTTTTATGCAGCTTAGAAAAGAAGCAAAGAAAAACGGACTTCAAGAAATGGCTCTTGATGAAATCAACGCAGAAATCCGCGCATACAGAGATGGAAAATAAAATATGAAATATTATGCTGTCATTGATACAAATGTTATTGTCTCTGCTCTGCTTTCTAAAAATGAAGATTCTGCAACAGTCAAAACTGTTTTTAAGATTTTTGATAAAACCATAATCCCGGTTTTTAGCAATGAAATTATTGCTGAATATTCTGAAGTTCTTTCCAGAGGAAAGTTTAAAAATAAGTTTTCGCCAAAAAACGTTCATAAAGTAATCAAAATGATTCTTGACAACGGCATTGAACTTTCGGGCATTCAAACAGAAGAAAAACCATCCGACCCAAAAGATGTGATTTTTTATGAAGTTACAATGGATTCTCGCCAAACTGCTGACACTTTTCTTATAACCGGCAATATCAAGGACTTTCCGATAAAACCGTTCGTTATTACCCCAAAAGAAATGATGGAAATTATGGAAAAAGATAAGAATGAAAAGAAGTGACAATAGAAAATTCTGAAAAATTCCAGTATATTTATAAAAAAGAACGGAGGTAACTATGCAGAGCACATTTACACTCAGAAAAGACGAGCTGAATATGGATTTCTTGAAAGGCTTGAAGAAGATGTTTTCCGGAAAAACACTGAATATCACCGTAAGCGACAACAAAACAGACGAGCAGGATGAGACGGAATATCTTTTGAGCAATCCTGTAAACAAGCAGATGCTTCTGGATGGAATCGCGGCAATTGAAAAAGGCGATGTAACAAAAGTAAAACTAGAGACTTTATGATTGAAATAGTTGCTTTTTATAAAACCGCTTATGACGACTACAATAAATGGGAAGAAACAGATAAAAAACTTTTTAAGAGAATAAAAGAACTCATAAAAGATATTTCTAGAAATCCATTTGAAGGAATTGGAAAGCCAGAACCATTGAAACACGAACTTTCCGGCTATTGGTCTAGAAGAATCAATGATGAACATAGGCTTGTCTATAAAGTCACAGAAAATACTATTTACATAGTTTCGTGCAGAGAGCATTATAAATAAAAAAGAATCAAGAAATTAAGATAAAAACATAAAAATCCTTAAACTTTTTACCTTATTTTTATTTTTTACCTCGGCAAGTTGTACTTAATTTTTAGAGTTGAACTCTGCTAAGATTTTGTATGATATAAAACTTCATCACAGCACATTGGCAAACAATGCCCGTAGTCAGGTTTTATTTTATTGATATAAAAATCAATTCAGTTTTTCCAGCTTGTATAGCTTTATTAAATATTCTTTTTAATTCATCTTCTAGTTGTACAAAAGTCATAATTTCTCCTATTTCAAAAAATTGCTTTTTATTCTGAAATCATTTTATAAAAATCCTCTGACAAAAATTCTCTCCTTTTTTCTATAGAAAATTTTTCTGGTTCATTTTCATATCTTTCCACAAATTTTCTAACACTTTTAAACTCTGACTGTTTATAGAAATTAATCTTATCTTTTAATGGTAAAATACCACATTTTTCATTCAATTTATATTCTAATGGCAAAAGATTACCAATATTTGCATTTTCCTCACATTCAGCATCTGGCAAAATATGTTCTATTGTAAACGCTTCAATATTTTTATTTCCTAAATATTTTTCATATATTTCCAACACAAGTTTTGTTTTTTCTATTTCTTTTTTGTCCATGTAGAATTTAAAATGATTCGAATACCCAATAGCAGAAAAAACCTTTTTAAACCATTCTTTGTTAGGAATTCTCTGTTTAAAACTTTCATAAAATTCATTTAATACTTCTAATGAGTATTCTGTTTCTAATCTATATGCATAATTAGCCACCAAAGATGTAATTGTATTAGACTTTTCTTTTCCTATTAATGTATAACAAATAAAGAATTTTTTTATAAAACAAAGGGATTTCTCATAATCACTATTTGATAAATTTCCTAAATCTTTTTGATGCATTAGACTCAAAATAACAGGTCTAAACTGTTCTTGTTTTTTGGCTCGAAAAAACTGAAATATATCAAATTCCAGTTTTGAACATATCGCATTTCCTTCACTATCATTTAAAATTGGAGAATATATTTTTAAATAGTATACAGCTTTTAATATAAAATCTTTATAAAACTTATCAATTTCTTTAACTTTTACAAACTTCTTAATTGCTTTATATGAATCTCTTCTATCTTTATCATCAATTTTATATTTATGAATTAAATAGTGAAGCAAATATTTATTGATTCCTTGCCCAAGATTTTTCTCCATTGATTCCCAATCTTGTTTTACAGAATCAACCTTTTCTTTTGGTTGTATATAACGCATTACATAATTTTTCAATAACTCATGATCAGCGAGATTCTGTCCACGAGCATTTAAAATTTCAAAAATTGTATAAGAATCTTCTTCTGTTGTTGCTTCTATTCTTACATACTCAATATTAATTATTGAATCTCTTAAGAGAGTAATTGATTCTGGATTATTTTCATGTATCTCTATAAAATTATCAATTTTTTTACAGAAAAAATTAAAAGCATCTATAATGCATTTATCTCGTTTTTTATCAATTACATTAGTATTTATAAAAGGAAGAATTTGATTACCTTTACTAAAAGGTAAATCTTTCAATCCTGATAATATTTTTTCCAAACCAATGTGATATGACGAAGAAAATATATTATGTAATTCATTTTTATCATCTGTTGCATATAGGTATTTTTCTGTTCCAAAATAATCATTTTCCAATAAATATTTTTTCATTGAAAACATTATTGCAGATAAAAATATTGACAATGTACAAATACGCTGTTGTCCATCAATAACTGTAAATTGAGGTAATCCAGCTATTTTCTCTTTGTCTTTTAATAAAACTATACTACCAATAAAATGATTTAATTTATTATTTGTCGCATATTCAACATCAAGATACAAGTCTTCCCAATTATCTTCATTCCAAACATATTGTCTCTGATTTCTAGGAATTCTATAAAGTTGAGAATTAAACAAATCACGTATTGTTTTTTGTTCTGCAGAATAACTCATTTTGTTTTACTCCTATTTAAATTATATCATTCACAAAATGCTTTTTTTTTAATGAAAGATATCATGATTCAAATTCATCTTTAATATTAAAACTATTTTATTATATCACAAATCAAAATAAAGAATTTTAAAATTCCTTATACTTATATTCTTCTAAACTTTAAATTCTATTTAAAATACTCTTCATCAAAAACTGCATCATACACAATATGACCAAAAGGCAACAAATAAAAACTAGAAAGTCCTCTTTTAGGATCATTTTTTGCAGCTGCAATTCCATAAACAACCAAATTATTTAAGTAAGAATCTTGCATTGCGTTAAAAATTTTATCATCTTCATCGCCACAAGCAGAATGTCTGTCAATGTAATCTGCGTATTTTTTATGAAAATCAGACTCTTCAAAAGCAATATGCTCTAAATATATCAGCAGAAGAATTTCCGTTTCATTTAAAAGCGATATAGTTCGCAGGACATGCTCTTTTTGAATGTCAGAAATGCTGGAATTTTCGATGGCATTAAAAACATAAAAAGCATAGCAGTGATGTTTTATTTCCGATTCTGTCTGCATTGAATAAAATATTGCATTTTCAAACAACAAAGAGGATTTTTTATCTGTCTTTATTTTTTCCAGCCATTGCTGCAACTCCGTTATTTGCTTTTTTTGACTAACAACACAATCTGATAATTCTTTTATAAAATTAAGAACACGTTCCCATCTGTTATCAGGAATGAAATAATTTATTACTTCCGCTATACCAGTTCCTATAAAAGGAATAAAGCTACAGGCTGTTGTTATAGAGCTTTTTGTTATCTCTAAAATTTTATCTTTTTTGGTTTCATCAAGAATTTCTTTTTCCAATGACAATATTTATTTCCCCGCCTAAATAAAATAGTAGCAACTATGATTTTTTGTTTTTACAAATACATAGCCCTATTCTACTCTTTTTCACTTTCTTTTAATATGGATTTATCAAAGTCAAATTTCTCGTATTCAAAAAAATCAAAATCTTTTCCGAGTTTCTGCAAAATGATTTTTTCTATTTTCCAAACAAATCAGAGTGAGAACCTGTTGCTGTCGAAGAAAGAATAAGCTGATTTTCAAAAATCTGATACATCAAAAGCCAGTCAGGTTTTATATGGCACTCTCGAAAATCATTCAGACTTCCAGTCAGCTGATGGTCTTTATATTTTTGCGGCAACGGATCTCCAGAAGCAAGAATGTTCAAAACTTCAACAAGTTTTTGTAACTTCTTGCCTCTTTTCTTCATCAGTTTGGCATCATGTTTCATTCGATTTGTATAGACAATTTCGTACAAATCAATCCTCCAGCATAGACGCAACCGCCTCTTGGGCAGTTTTAAAAGGTCCGTGCAGATTTGTACGATTTCTGCTGTCAGAAATCGCCGTTTCCAATGAAAGCGGATTAGCCTTGTGCCTTACAGCAAAAGGAAGTCCGTTGTTTTCTATTGAGGAAGCAAGAAAAATGCGGACTGCCGTTGAAGTATCCAGCCCCAACGATGAAAAAAGAGCGTCAGCTTTTGCCTTTAAGGAATCATCTACGCGTAATTGAAGCGTTGCCATAACATACCTCTTAATTACAAATTAAGACATTTTTATTGAGTTGTCAACACAAAAAAGTTAATTGCAAAGCAGTCGCAGTTTTGTATCACAAGTTTTTTCCGCAACTTTCATTTCTTTTATATCTTTCAATATTAAAAAATTTACAATCCAGTTTATTATAATACTCTTTATTACTTTTAAATTTAGAAAGAATCATATTTTTATGACCAAGTATTTCAATTAATTTTGAAACTCTACAAAACACATCTATAGAATGATAAATTGCTGTAAATAAATTTTGTTTTAATTTATCATCTATATTTTCGATATCTGTTATATATAGATATTGAATTAAAGGTCTTCCTATGCGCTCTAAATAATCAAAAAAACTCTTTTTTTGTTGTTTTAACTTAAAAGAACCATCATACCCATATGAATTTTTGAGTTCCTCTCTAACATCAATTATATAAATTGATTTTTTTATTGCTAATGAACAAAAAATTTCTATATCTATATTCGATTTTATCTCCTTTCCATCAACATACTTTTCCAATACTTTTATGGCTTGCTCTTTTAACTTAGAAGCCCATAAAATGCTTGAATAAAATTGTATATATTCAGGTTGATTTTTAAATAATGAATAATTTGAATTCATCAATTTCAGAGTCGCTTCATAATCAGCTAACTCATTATATAAATATGACGTATATTGAATCAATGCCTCTAATTTTATTTCCATTGGCGCAGAATCTCTTGACAAAATGTTTTCATAATTATTTATCACATCTTTTTTAGATTGAGTAAATCTCGCATTATTTGCATTTTCCAACAACATTTTTTCAACATCATTTGAAGATGATTTTCTTAACTGTTCTAAATGTTTTTCAAAAATCTCTGTCGGAAAATCATTTCCCCTTTCTGAATAATATTTTTTCATAATCTTCAATATTTCATTAGAATACACTCTATATATTCCATCAGTCGTAAGTTCAATTACTTTCAGTTTTATTAATTCATTCAGTCCTTCTGAAAAAGAATCTTCATCTTTCTCCATATCCAAAGCATACTTTATTATATTTAAAGAACCTGTTCTATCATCAGTTTGGATAAGTTGTCCAATTGCAATAAATATCTTTTTTCCAAGAATAGACAAATAGTCATAAATTCTACCATACAAAAAATCAACAGCGGTATCAGAGGCTTTTATATCAAATTTCAATGCATTTGATATCCCTCTCTGCAAGAAAATATATGCTAATTGATAAATAAAAATCGGTCGTCAGGAAGTTAATTTTTGAATTCTCTCAAGAAATATCTTATCCTTTTGAATTGATGTTAACATAGATGTATCTTTTATATCATGTGTAAAAATATTAGATAAGAATACTTGTGTTTCTGAAATATTCAACTCGTTAGTTTTTATCTCTTGTCCAATAATTAAATTAGTTCTTGTAGTTAAAACAACCTTATGCTTATTTATATCAAGTTTTTTTATAAAACATTGAATTTTTTCGACTTCGGATTTGTTAAACGTTTCCAAATCATCAATCACAATCAATATTTTCCCATTTATTGAAACAATACTATCAATAGTATTTAAATCACTGCCAATTACTTCATTTATTTTAAAAATTATATCTGAAAAAGAATCTATCCGCTCTCTTATTTCTTCAATTTTTCCATTTTTATAATTATACAAACGATCTTTTGCACTTAAAAAAACAATATAATCGAAAATTTTTCTTTCAGAATTTTCATATTCTTCAATAATTGATTGTATAACCGCAGTTTTTCCGACTCCACCATGTCCCCATATTGTACAAGAGACTGTAGATTTATCTTTTTCTAAAAATTCTTTTATCTTATCTTTTATTCCAACCTCAAAATATTTTGTATAATTTCTCTTAAAATCATTGACAATTGTCTTATTCACACAAATTTTTCTTCCAATATCATCTGTAATTAAAGAAATATCTTCCAAAGAATCCCAATCTTTAGTTATCTGCCTCGTAGTAAAAATTTGATTATATAAAATTCTGCCTAATAAAGGATCAACTATCTTGGAATAAAGGTACAATTCTTCATTATTATTAATCCAAATATAAGGCATAGTAAAAAAATAATTATTATCAGAAGCAAGAATATAAGTTGATTCTTTTTGAAAAGAAAAATTAGAAACAGGACATTTCCATGAAATCATACCATCATTATAAGAAAAATTAATTCCTAAATAAAAACTATCCTTTTTATCAAGCACAAAGATATAATCATAATCAGAAGACATGATAACTCCATCATAAATAACAGAGCTTAAATCCTCAAATTTTTTTATGAAATTTTGATTTCCATCTTCAAATGTAAATCCATGTCCAATACTTACATTTCGCAACTCAGGATATTTCGATATTGCATTTACAATTTTTTTTGTATTTTTGTCATTAGAAATATTTAATTTAGTAATAACTTGGGCTAAATCTCCAACACTTGGTTTTACCAATAGTCTATTAATATATTCTTGTTCTTCTATTTTTAAGCTACCAAAATTTCTATTTCTTAATAAAGAAAGCATGAACAGCAGTGCATACTCTATTTTAACTTGCAATAAAATTTTCAATTCTGAATAATTTTCTAAATTTTTTGCTAAAGCAATTTTCTGATCAATTTTCTTTGTAAAATAGTCCATAATAAACTCCATTTATAATTTTCTACTGAATTATAACACAATTTTTTGACGACACAAAACAGAATTTTATCTTGAAGTTTCATATACCCTATATTTATAACACATCAAAATTTTCATTATTTTTGTAAAACATTTCTATAATAAAATTTTTATATTAGTAATTTTTAATTTTAAAATAAAAATTAGAAAGACTGTTATTCAAATCTAAAGGTTAAATATACGATGGACAACAGAAAATCAAAAATAAAAATTGAATCTACAAAACCTTCAAAAATCTGTTAAAAATACACAGAACTTCCTATTGACAATATACTTATTAAAAAATAAAAAGAAAGGAAAATTTACAAAATAATACTAAACTTTATACTTAAAAACTTTCTTCCAGTTCACAGGAAAAACAAAACCTGTCTGAGAAATTTTGAATCAAATCATTTAGTCATTAAAAAATTCTCTTACTAACTGAGTCAAAATGATTCTAGCAATAACATCATTTTTATTTGATTTTTGAGCTGCCATTGAACGACAATTATAAAGAACTGTTATCATACTTTTATTCAAGTGTAATAGTCATTATACAATTTTCCATTTAGTTCTATAGAAATATTTTTATAATTTAAAACAAAATATTCCAAATCAAAACACAAATAATTATTTCTAACTCAAGATAAAATTTATAGCCAAATTAAAAACTCAATCTTTATTCTTTCACACATTCCCCGTAAATCTCCGCCATCTTCTTCACTGCGATGTCAACCGAATATTTTCTAGAATCTTCTATATTATTCTTCCGCATTTCTGCCATAAGCCCGGGATTTTTGTAGAGTTTCAGGATTTTTTCCACAAAGTCTGCGCTGTTGTCCAGCTGATAAAGTTCTCCGTTTCGTCCGGGCAAAACAGCATCAGTCTGGCCTCGGATATTGCTTGCCACAACCGGAAGCCCGCTCGCCATCGCCTCAATCACGCTGACTGGAAGCCCCTCCTGCCTGCTTGTCGTAACGTAAAGGTCGGAAAGCGCGCACAGCAGATTTATGTCTTTTCTGTAGCCGGGAAACCAGATGATGTCGTCAACCTCAAGATTCACGGCAAGAATTTTCATTTCCTTTAGCTGAACGCCGCGGCCAGGCATTATGATTTTTAAATTCGGAATCTGCTTTTTTAGCTCTGGAATGTTTTTTATGAAAAACTCGTGGTCTTTTCGCGGAATGAACTCTGCAATGTAAAGGATTATGAAATCGCATGAATCGTATTTGTATTTTGAGCGGAGCGCGAGTTTTTCTTCAGAAGAAAACGGCTTGAATTTTTCAAGGTTTATTCCAACTCCGTCCAGCATGAAAATCTGAGCATGTTTTTTCATCACGCAGCCTCCATATTTGTGAATGAAGGCAAAGTGAACTG
Source organism: uncultured Treponema sp. (assembly GCF_934725225.1). Classification (NCBI taxonomy): domain Bacteria; kingdom Pseudomonadati; phylum Spirochaetota; class Spirochaetia; order Treponematales; family Treponemataceae; genus Treponema; species uncultured Treponema sp. The sequence continues at coordinate 393,960 of NZ_CAKVAM010000002.1, read as the reverse complement.
AAAAACTACTCTACAGTTATCCCCCCCCCCGACATTTTCAGAAATGACTTCACTGTATATTCCTGCCATCATCTTTACCGCAATGTCAACTGAATATTTTTTCGCCTCGTCAATATTCCGCCTGCCCATTTCCTCTCGCAACGAAGGATTTTTATATAGAAGGATAATCGCGTCTGTCATTTCTTTTTCGGATTTCGGGCTGAAGATAAAGCCGGTTTCCTTGTCTTCTATAAGTGAGCGATGTCCGCGGTTGTCGCTCACAACAACAGGAAGTCCGCACGCCATCGCCTCGATTATGTTCACAGGAAGCCCTTCACGCAGGCTTGCGGAAAACGCCACATCGCTCATCATCGTGAGCTTTTCGACATCGCGCCTGTAGCCCAAGAATTTCACGTATTCTTCAAGATTTTCTTTCTGGACAAATTCGCGCACAATCGGAAGAGTCTCTTTTCCAATCAGGAGAATTTTCAGATTCGGAATAATTTTTGCAAGCTCTGGAACAGACTTTACAAGCATAATCTGATTCTTGTTTTTGTTGAGCTCCGCGACAACCGTTATGATAAAGTCTTTTTCAGAATATCCAAGTTCCGCCCTCAACGTATTTTTTTCATCAAAAGTGCAAGGGTGAAATCTTGAAAGGTTCACTCCAACGCCGTCAATCTTGAAAATCTCAGAATGATTTTTTTGCCCGTTCATAGTCTTCCTCGTTTATTGTTACAATCACATCCGTGCAGTGCGAAAGCCATTTTTCCATCGGATAATACAGAAGCCAGTTCAAGATTGGCGCGCCTTTGTAAAAATGGAATCCGTGCGCAGTATAAATCACCTTGATTTTGTGCTGCTTCCAGAGTTTTTTAGCCGCAAGCCGTCCGAGAACTCCGCCCATAGGTGTGTGGCAGTGCAGAATGTCATAATGATTTTCCGCCAAAATCTTTTTAAGCTGCCTGTACGCCTTAAAATTCTTAAAAGAAAACGGAGAGCGCGCGATGCTTATTGTGTACTGGTTGTCGCAGTCCTTAACCTTCTCCTCGCCTGCCGAAGCATAGTCAACCTGCCAGCCCTGATCCATGAACCAGCGCATATAAGGCAGATTAAACTTTGAGAAATTGGCGGTGTTTGAAAGAAAGAGAACTTTTTTCTTAGTATTTTCACTCATTTTATTTTCTCCTAAAAATTTTTCGGATTTTTATAAAAACTGAAATTGCGGCTCTTCTAAAAAATTTTAATAATGACCACAGCAGCGCAATCAACATAACAAAAATGTTTATTTTATGAATCTTTTTTGCAAACAAGATGTTTTTGAGTTCTCCAACTTCCATTTTCCATATATGAGAAGAAAGTCCAGCCTCTCCAAAAACACATTTAGAAAAAACAGGAACTGTCGCTAAAAAAGGGAGATACACACATTTTCCGTACTGCATAAAATCCAACAAAAACCGCATATCTTCGGAATATTTTTTATTTTCACAAAACTTAACATCGCCGCAGACAAGAGCCGACAAGCGGAAGGCACTTGTCTGCGGGCTGAAAAAATTATGAAAAATCTCTTTTTTATATGTTATCTCTGTTCTTTTTCCAGCCCGCCGACCGGAGCCGTATTTTGCACAAACTAAATCAACTTCAGTATTTTTACGCAGTTCTTCTATCTGTACCTTCATTTTTCCAGAAAGCCATTTGTCATCGGCATCATTTAAAGCAATGAATTCACCGCACGCATTTTTTATTCCTGTGTTTCTTGCAACAGAAGGACCTGAATTTTTCTGTGCAATCACCTTTACGCATGGATTTGATTCAGAATATTTTCTGCACAATGTAAGAGAGCTGTCTGTGCTTCCGTCATCCACCAAAATAACTTCATAAGACAGACAGTTCGCAACAAGTTCATCCACAACAGAATCAACGCATTCGCAGATAGTTGTTTCTGCATTGTAAACAGGAATAACCACAGAGACTTCTATTTTATTGTTCATGATTCCCTCCAAAATTTTCTAATCATCATTTTTAGAACTAGTTTTTTATGACCATTTTTTCCTAATGAAAATTTTGAAAAAAATACTTTAAAAAAACGTGCTATTGAATTTTTATCCTTTAATTCCAAATACCGCTTAAAAACATTTTTCTTGGACTCGTCCATATCATTTTTAAAGACTTGATAAAATGACATAATATTTTTATATGCCGGAGCAAAAACAACAGGAATGTTATGATTTTTTAATATTCGCTTTCTGTATTGATTTTTGTTAATTTCAATATGAACTGAAACATTGTTTTCATACTGCCGATATAAAAACAAATTCTCGTCTAAATACTTAACTTTTCCGAATGTAAAAGCAACCAAAGAAATCAGATAATCATGCATATAAAGATTTTTAATATTTTTAGAAAGAGCAATATTTCTTAAAGTTGCATTAAACATCATTGCGCATCCTTGAAGACCACCATTTAAGAATAAAAATTCTTCAAGAGAATATGCCTGATTAAAATTCATTTTTGGAAAAATAGTTTTATTTTCTGTATTCCATAAATAACAATTTGAAACAAGCAAGCATGGATTTTTTGTCTGCCTATCAAACGAATCAAACATTCTCTGGAGTTTATATTCCAGCCATAAATCATCTTGATCGCAAAAACAAATCAATTCAGATTTTGAAAACTTTAAAAGATGCATAAAATGCATACCGGGATTATGAAAAGCTATTCCATCTTCAATAAAAACAATCCGGGAATCGCGGAGCGTCCATAGTTTTACTTTTTCAAGTGTTGAATCGGAACTTCCATCATCGTGAATATAAAGCTTCCAGTCTGAATAAGTTTGATTCACAATGCTTGAAATTTGAGTATCTATATACTTTTTTCCATTGTATGTTGCCAAAAGAATATCAATCATATCTGTACCTCAAGGCATAGCTTTTGAATTTTTTTGTAAGAACAAAAAGCCAGAATAAAGTTTGCAAAGTTACACTGAAAAATCCTAAGAACCAATCTCCAAAAAACTGAAATACAAGACAATAAAGGTAAAGGGCGTAAAAGATTTTCTTATCAATAGAATTCTTGTATTTAATTCCTGAATACAATTTTCCAAATATGCTTCCGTACAGAAGTGCGCAAATAATGATTCCTATAATCCCAAAATCGATATAAAAATATCCAGGCATTGTATAGACATTTGTTGCATACGGAACTCCAATCCATTTTTCACTTTTTAGAAGTGTGCTAGGAAGAACATTGCAAACACCAAGTTTATTAAAGAATCTGTAAAAAAATGAAAGAGTCCAACAGCCAAAATATTCTGAATGTAAATTTTTGCCGCCTGTTACAACAGCATCAAAAGCCGGTGCAGGAGATAAAAAATAAACATATAAAAATCTTGTAAAAAAATTTGACTTAGATGTTTCATTCCCTGACCTAAGAAACTGCAAAGTAATAACGAATCCTAAAAATACTAGCAGCAAAGCAAGAAAAGTTTTTTTGTTTAGCTTGTTGCTTACTTTTAAGAAATAGAATATGCAAACAGCAAGCTGAAAAAATCCGCCTTTGTTCATTGATGTAAAAAAAGAAATTAAAATCATAACAGCAAGAACAAAAAGTGAAATTCTGTATTTCTTTTGATTTACAGGATTTGTAGTTCCAAGAAAAAAAACTATAATTCCAGGCTGCATAAAATATGAAGAAAGTTTTACATAGATTGGAAGAGAAGATCCAAACTCGGTTTCTTCTCTCAATAAACTGAACCCAACATCCCTAATTAGATTTATATAGTAAACATTTGAAATAAATAAAAATAATATAGATGCATACAAAAAAAACTTATGCATAAGTCCAAAAGAAACTTTTTCAACTGCGCTTATGCAAAATTCTCTTGATGAAAAAAATCCAGAAAAAATACAAAATGATAAAATATATGTAATTATTACAAGATAAAAACCGTCAGACAAAGAAATCCATATACCAGTTTTTCTTATCAAATAGTTATATGAAAATATAATGACAAACCATACAGCAACTGTAATAAAAGCTGGATGAAGATAATCCTTAAAAAGAGTCCAGATAATTAATAACATAAATAAAGAAAACAAATAAAAAATCAGTTCCATTTATTTTTCCATGCAATTCCACAGCCTTTCACATCCCTTTCCGTCTAAGTATTCCGCGAACTTTTTCCGCGTTTCCTCGCTTACCGGCGAATATTTTTCCTCTTCAAGGATTCTGTAGAATTCCTGCCAGTTTTTTGCCTTTGCTCCTTCCAAGTTCTCAAAGTAATTGAAGTAATGACCGCGCGCGTATTTGATGTAAAAGTCGTAATCAAAAGGAAGAAGAACCACTGGCTTTTTTGTCGCGATAAAGTCAAAGTAAATGCTTGAGTAATCGGTCATCAGCATGTCAACCTGGCCGACAAAGTTGTAAAGCTCGTCGTAGTCAGAATCATTTACCGTGATGAGCCGCGAGGCTGAGCTTTTCTGACTTACGGTTTGCATAAAGCGTAAGTCAGAAAAGTGTGGCTTATACACAAGCACACTTTTCTGACGCTCCAGCGCCGCCAAAAAATCGTCAAGATTAAAGCTGTATTTCTCATCAAAAGGATTGAAAACCTCGCCAGTCCATTCCGCCGTCCTGAACGTGGGCATATAAAGAATTATCCTGTTTCCGGGAAACTGCTCGCAGATTTTTTCGAGCAATGGTTTTTTTCTATGCGCAAAAAGAGCATCGCAGCGAGGCGAGCCTGTGCGCAAGATTTTTTCGTCCGGCAGACTGAACGCGGTTTTCAGGAACGGCACAAAGAATTCAGAATTTGCAACTGTAAAGAGTTTTTTCTGCTCCAGAAAGATTTTCCACGGAAAAATTTTTCTCAAGATATGCGCAGTTTTTCTTCTAAATTCAGAGTTCGCAGATTCTCCGCCGGAGTTCGTGTCGTCATTCAGGATTTTCTTGAGCGGCATACCGTGCCACAAAGCGTAATACTCGGCGTTTCTACAGAAAAAGAGGCTCATCTCGCCACCTGTAGTTGAAAATATTTTTGACGCGCGCAAAGAACAGAAAAGCCCTGCAGCAGAATAAGATGAAAAAGCGTTTCTGCCTTCCGCACGGAGTTTTTTCACAACATCCTTGTTCTTTGAAAGCCAGACAGTTTTTATTTCAGGATGATTTTTGTTCACATATTCAAAAAACATACGCGAGTTGTCGGAATACCGCTGCCCGAACCAGGAGCAGAAAATCCAAAGATTCTTGCTGCGCGGAAGAAGTCCAAAAAGATAATAAAACGGTAGCTCAATAATATTGAAAAGCGTAATAAAGCCGCGCCGCAAAATTTTCAACGGCAAAGGAAGATTTTTCTTATTCATTTTTTGATTTCTCCTTTATTTTTGTAACAAGAGGATAGAATATTGAATCTTCGTCTATTTTTGACCAGTCAGAATCATAATATTCGCCAAAAGTAAAAGAATCTATCAATCTTTCCGTATAATCAATTATCGCTTTTTGCTTTTTGTGATTATACAGTTTTACTATTTCTTCTACTTCCTTTATCTGATTGATTTTTGATCTAATTATTTTTTTCTTTTCATTGGTAAAACATTCTGCAACAATACCTTTTACAACTTCAGAAGGATATTTACTCTGCAATTTTTCTGCATTACAAAGTAAATCATAAGCAGACGCAGAATAACAAGAATTCTTGTGATTTGCAGACTGTAATATATTTCTTCCAAGAATTATTAAATCTTCTTCCTCACATGCTTTTAGCGTTCCCCTAACATGAGGTGATTGTAAAGTATATATAGCAGGATTCTGCTTGTTAAAATCTAAAGATTCCAATTTTTCTGTTAATTTATGTATAACAAATTTTGCATCAAAATATTGCAAATCAAGTTTCTCATTATTTATAAGATTTTTAATCTCCTCTGCTTGACTTTCTGACAAAACATATTCATTCATTAGCACTGCTAATTTTAAAGAATCTTTATTTGCCTTTAATTCGTTAAAGACTATTGTTTTTATATGGTCATCGAGGTGTTCAAATACATCTTTTCTAGCAAAAATAATAAGGGCAGTATTTTTGGTCTTATAAATAAAATCTTCCTGTTGTTTTATGGTCTGCAATACTTGCTGAATCCCGATTTTTCCAATCAGCACATCTATAAATATTCTAATCCTGACATATGAAAAACTATCTTCACATTCTTTTTCTACAGTTTCGTAAAAATCTGTTAAAATCTGCAATAAATATGGATATTGATATTTTTCAATGCGTTCTACAAGATTTTCAAAATATTCTTTTATCTTTTCTTCGTCTTTATTTAAAAAAGATTCCTGTTCTTTTAATTTTGTAAAAATAGAGTCAATGCTTGTTTTTCCAAGCAGTAATTTTTTAGAAAGAGAAATATCTATTACAGATTGAATAATATGCTCACAATCTATTGCATTAGGGGACTGTTCATAAGGATGCCCATAAATACATCGTATTTTGTAAAAGTATTCAAGTTTTTGCTTTTCGACTTCGTTAATAAAATCTGCTTTGTAAGCTTCTTGAACAATATCCAAATCCGCAGATTTGTGAGAATTTTCTATAAATTTTATTCGCTCCCAAATTGTTTTATCATCACCTTTTTCTGCCATTGTTTTAAATTTTGTTCTAAATGATTCAACACAACAAAGCCAAGCCATAAGATAAGAAGCTCGACAAAAGCCAGTCTTATACAACCTTATGACATCTTCTATGAGTTCTTTGTCATGTGCATCAATAACATCAGAAGTATCTATCATCTTACAAATTTCCTAATAAATTTAAACAAGCTTGCAAAACCATACACAGCAAAAGCAACAGAAAAACACAATACAACCCAAATAGGTAGTTTTATAAAATTAGAAATATTCCAATTGTGCAAAAGTTCCTTATGTGTATAAATTATACACTGAGAAAAATACAAGTATACGCTAAAGCGGCCAAGCCACAAAACGACAGGACATTTTTGCAATTTTTTTTCCAGAACAGAAGTTGAACACAAAATAGTTGTTAGGAATACAAAAATCAAAATCACCACTGCATAATCACGAGCAGCTTCAAACTTGTATATAGGAAAAATCATATACGCAACAATTATTGTAAAGCTTAGAAATTCTATGAATATCTTTGTTTTTTTGTGCTGCCTTATAAACTCTAAAAATTTTCCATTCTTAAAAAGTCCGTAAATAGCAAAACCTGCATTAACGCCGGCGGCACAGCGAATCATACCTTTATAAATAAAACCATACATTACCGTGTGAGGAGCATAAAGATTAGGAGTGTTCAATGAAAGTAGACCATATAAAAACAGAGCAACAACCGGAGCGATCCGTTCAAAATATTTTTTTCCAAATCTTTCAGCAAGAGGAGCAAAAATCAATATATTCATAAATAAAGCAGAAACATACCATGCCGGTTCATTAACATAATAACCGACTTTATATCCTGCCATATCAATAAACAAAAGTTCATAAAGACTATTAGATAAATCTCGAGCAAAATCTTTTAATCCAAATGGTAAATGTGCACAAACAAATGCAAAAAGCCAACTTATATAGTATGGAAGAGCAATACCTTTAATTCGAGTTAACAAGTACCCCCCCCTGCAACAACTGTAGAATTTTCCGTAGGTAAAACATTTAATTTCTTAATTATTGAATTTGCTAAGAAAAATCCACTTATCATAAAAAAGAATTCATCACCTACATAAGCATGCATAAATAACTTTGGAGACACAGAACCTTTTAAAACATATGAATAATAATGATACAATATGATAAACACAGCAAAGAAAAATCTTAAAAATTCTACAATATAATTTTTTTTCATTTTCGAGACCTCTTTAAAATAGAATATATAAAGTCATCTTTTGTAATAAACATCATTAACATATATAATAAAGTACAAACAATTATTGATAAAATTGTACGAAAAGTTATATATTTTATTCCTTCAAATGGAATTAAATGTTGAATCAAAAGAACAATAGGAATAAAAAGAATACTTGTCATCAGATATTTGAAATTATTTTTTGAAAATATTGAAAACTTGAATCCCAGTTTTCTTATGAACAGAATCTGCAGAAAAACAACCAGAATGTCAGAAGATGCGGTTGTTATAATGCAAAGCTCCGGAGTAAGTTTATTGAGCAGAACTAGCACAACTTTGCACAAGATATTGAAAATGCCTGCGGAGTAATAAATTTTCGTAAGGATTTTCTCGTTGCCAGTCGCAAGAAGTACCTGCTTGGCAAGAATCATGTCAAACGCGCTAAAATAATAGCGGACAGAAAACAGACACAAGGCAATCGAACCTGACAGATATTTTGAACCTGCGTAAATATAGAAAACCTCAAATGAAAGAGTCGCCATTCCTATGCAGCAAGGAGTATGCAGTGCCATAAAAGAAGATGAGCTTTTTTCCAGCAGAGAATAATATTCATCCTTTTTGCCTTCCGCCCAGTAAAACGAAAGACGCGGAATACTCACCAGCAGAACAGATGTCGTAACATTCACAACTGCAAGGATAATTGTCTGGGAAACATTGTAATAAGTAAGACTCAGAGCATCAGAAAACCACACTAACATAAAACGGTCAAAAATCGTGTAAAGCATGCTTGAATTCACAAGCAAAAACACAACTGACAATGGTTTAAAAAGAGATGTCAAATCCTTAAAACATATTCTTGAAAACTTTATCTTTGACTTTGCATAAAAAAATGTAAAAATATTGTTCAGTATCAAAGAAAGACTTGTCAGAAAAACATAAACAAAAATGCCATCACTTTTCCGCACAAAAACAAAAACGCTTACAACATATAAAAAACGGCACAAAAAGGTCTTTACAAGAATAAAACCATAGCTTTCAAACGCCTCGTTTACGTAGTCGATTGCAAAGCATACAAAAAATATCTGGCTTGCAAGAATCAGATAAATATTCCTGTATTTCAAAAAAGACGGAACAAGCAAAACCATAATCACATACACAGCCGTTACAAGCACAGATGTAAAAATATTAAATGCAAACAGTTTTGTAAAAAGCACGGAAACTTTCTTTTTGTCATTTTTAATCTGGCTTACAGTCCTCATTCCGTAAGTGTAAACGCCAAAAACCGCAAAAGGTGAAAACCAACCGATAATGCTTATAGCCTTGTTGTATTCTGTGAATCCGCCTACAGAAAGAACACGCGCCACATAAGGAGCAGTTACAAGAGGAAAAATTATATTAAGCACACTCAGAACACTTTTATAGAAAGCATTCAGTTTTATTGATTTTGACACAAGTCTTAACCTCTTTTCTGAAAACTATGCTTTATTGAACGAAGGAAGTTATATAAGATAGTCAAAATTTTACTGTTGTCTACAAAACGAAGTTTTACCCAAACTTTTTTCATTAGAGATTTTCTTTTTTTAACAGACTTCTTGAATTCAAGCGGAGTTTCTATTAATGGCAATTCATGAATTCTGAGAGGATTTTCTTCTTTTCCTTCAAGAACTTTATCTATTACATCCATAATGTTTTTTGCTGAATTTCCTAATTGAGGAAAATTATTCTGTCTATAATTCTTTATAGCCAAAATATAACTTTTATCAGACAGAACATTTTCTACAGTTTCTTTCAATTCCGCTTTTTTACATTTGACTGCAAAATCATAAGGAAAATCTGGAAACCGAGGTGGAAAATCATCAGGGACAAGCCAATCGGTAACTGCAACAACAGGTTTATCCATAAGCATTGCTTCATATAAAGTTGAACTTTCTTCAGAAACAAGGACATCACATAAATTGATTGCATTGAATATATTTATAGAAGTATCAAGAACAAAAACATTTGGAATATTCTTTGACTTCTCTGCCATTTCATTACAAATGTCATATTGAAATTTAAAAGTTTTTGGATTCCATGGAAATTGTTTTATAATCAAATTGACATCAAGCTCCTTACAGACATCAATCATTTCAAGTTGTCTGCCATCCCATTCCCAACTTGGAGCATACAAAACAGTCTTTTTATTCTTATTTATACCATAGCGTGCTATTATTTCTTCACATTCATCTATAAAAACTTTTTTCTTAATATCATCCGATTTAGGCCAACCAACAAAATAACAGCCATTTTTCGGACGAACAAAATCATAGCAACTTGCATTATGCCACATATCAGCCCATTCTTTGCTCGGAAGGAACCCCAAATTAAAATCATTCCAAAATTCATTTTTCCACATAACAGGCCATTCGCCATGTTGCTGTCCCAAATCGTGCAGCATAACACAAGAAAATTTGCTATTTTTAGGAAAATTTAAATGTTGGCAATAAAACCCGATTTCACATTTTTTTAAAACATCATCAGAAAAATTAATTTTATAACCTCGCTTCATTGCTTCATCTGCAATAGGTTCTTCACACTGATGTTCCAATTTATCTGTACAAATAAAAGTTATCTCTTTTTTTATATTTTTTTTCATTTAATTTAAGTCAACTCCATCTTTAATTTTTGCAAATTTATCTTTATATTTTTTTAAAAGATTCTTGTGATAATTGCTCAATTCAAAATTTTCAGGATTTAATCCAATATTTATATATCTAAGTGCTGAATCGATAATACTTTTTGACTCAGAAAAGCCATATTTAGTAAAAAATTTACAAACTCTAATTACATAATGGATAAAATGAATACCGCGAGTTTTTTTATCATTACAACAACATTCTTCAAGCAGTTCCAAAGCTTTTTTCAATACTTTTTTATCATTCTTATCATAATTACTGTCAAACCAAATCTGGGCATAAGTACTTTGCACTGCAAAAGGATTATACGAAGAAATACTTTTCGCCATATCTATGCAAAGAAAAGCATCTTGATATTTTTTGTTCTTTGAAAGATATAATGCTTCTTGTTGATAAACATATTCATTTCCATCTTTTTCAAGCCATAAATTGTAGAATTCAATACCTTCTGATACATTTTTAAATGTTTTATAAATTAAATCAGCATCAATGCAACGTTTCTTAAATTTCACATAATTACAAATTTTACTAATAGCAACTTTCCTAACAAATCTTTTCAAAACTTTTCCTAAAATATCTCCATTATAATTTCCAAGTTTTTCTAAAATTTTTTCTGCGAAAAATCTAGAACGGCAGGAATAATAATCTTGTAAAATATCATAGGCTTTGAATGCAGAAACATCTGTTTTTATAAGATTTCCAGAACGCTCTACTATATCAAGCATATCTTGCCAAGAATATTTATCATCACCTAGAAATGAATAAACCATATCAAAAGAACATGGCACTCCACAAGAATGGACATAACAAACAAGCAAAAACACTTCTGCAGCATCTTTATCTTCTGAATAAAATTTATTAAAAAACTTAAAATTGATACTTTTTACATTTCCAGCAAATAAATTTGGAATAGTCGGATCAAATTCAATAGGTTTTGTACCTATTTTTTTCTGTAAAAGAAATTTTGGTATGGAATTTAAAATTTCTTGTGCATCTGATTTTGATATTTCTGTAATATCAATAATTTTCAAGCCATATAGTTCAATCTTATGAAATTGGCTCTCATAATCAAAATCACGTTCAAACGCCACTAATTGTATATTTTTATGTTGCAACAATAATGACAAAGCATTCGAATCCTGAAAAGCTCCGTCTACAAAAAGCAAAACATTATTATTCCCTATAACTCTTAAATATTCTTTTACATCAAAAACAGTAGGTTCAATAAGAAAGTGCTTTTTTCTTTTTGAATCAAAATCTTTCAATAATTGCATCATAAGAGTAGTCTTTCCACACCCTCTAATGCCTATTACAAAACAATTTCTACCACTATCTATAATATTTGAAACATCTCTATAATGATGAGTTTTTACTATAAAATTTGAATAAATATGACTCCATCTTGTAGAATACTCTGAAAAGAATATATCTATAGGAACAGAAACAATATCTTTTTTATTTGGAATGCAATATTTTTTATCATCAATATCAAAAGAATACGAATCGCTCTTTTCCTTTTTATTTTCTATATTAAATTTTTTAATATATTCCAAAAATTCTTTTGTTGAGCCTTTTATTATATTAAATCCTAATGCTCTTAATATATCTTCGTCTTCTTTCTTTACATTATCACCATATAACAAAAACCATTTATTTTGGTTATTGTTAATATTATTCTTCTTTTTATACATGACCTGCAATGGTGCAGGATCAGCAAAATTCCACCCCCAGAAAATGATTGGAAATGATTCCGTTTCTTTGCTTAACGATTCCCATGAATTTGCCCCATCAATAAAAGCCGTAGCTAAATCAATTTTAGAAAAAATATAAGCTGCTTTAGGGTTTTCAACACATCCATGAAGTGCATAATAGTCAATAATACCTGAATGTCGATTTTTACCATAAACAGAACCATTGTTTGCAATGTTATTCAATGATCCACTTTCTGCATTAGAAAAAATTTTAAACCATAAATTATCAACATTTGTTGTAAAAATATTTTTTAGAGGCAGTTTTAATAATTCATTATAACAATCCTCAAATGACTTTACCTTAAAATATTCTGTAATAAAACTGTGAAATGCTTCATTTTCTGTTAATTGCAAAAAAGTACAAGCTTTTATCAAATCACCATATTCTGATATGCTATTAAATCTTTCTTTTAGAACTAATAACAAACCATCTCCGCAAGGTAATTTTCTATCTTCAAAATTTTTAGCCTCAACAGAAAAACCTGCACCACAGAATAAGTTTATTCCTTTTTCCAAAGCTTTTTTTAATGTATTCTCATTCTCTATATTCATAAACTCATCTCCTATTCTCCAAATCCCGCTTTATCTGCGTTGTAGAAATTTCAGGAGTGCGCTCAAGATAGACAACCTCGCACTGCTCTTTCAAGAAATCAAACTTGCCCTTCCAGTCATCGCCGATAACAAACGTGTCGATTTTATAAAGGTCAACATCGCTTTTCTTCTGCTCCCAGTTCTCCTCGGGGATAACCAGGTCAACATAACGGATCGCCTCAAGAAGCTGCCTGCGCTTTTCATAGCTGAAATAGCATTTCTTGTGCTTTGAGTTCCAGTTGAACTCGTCAGTTGAAAGCCCCACCACGAGATAGTCGCCCAAAGCCTTAGCCCGGCGCAGAAGATTTATGTGTCCGTAATGGAGCAGGTCAAATGTTCCGTAAGTTATTATGCGTTTCAATTTTTCTTCTCCTCTTTTGCAAATGAAAGTGAAGTTATTTTGCTTTCAAGAATTTTTTCTTCCTTTTCCATCTCTTCATCGCTCACAACTTCCCTTCCGCAGTCGTAAACCACCTGCGTTTCAATCCCGCCGCAATTTCCAAAATCCTCTATCACGCTTTTTCTAACTTCCTCTCCACCAAGCCACACGGACTTATCTTCATCCGAAACCGGCGACAAAGTGCATATATATAGAAGAATTTGTTCAGTTTTGTCCGCTTTGAGCCGCTCAAGCACAAAAGAAAGCATCGCCTCGCTCACGCCGTTCGGGAAAATCACAATCTCTTTTTCCGCCCAGAAGCCGCCTGCTTCACTTGTGAGAAAATCGTGCATCTCGTTTATTTTTTTCTGCGTGAATCCGTCCGGGGCTGAGCCGCAGAGAATGGCGTGGCGGGTCAAAGTCTTCTCCTAAATATTGCTATTTTCAATATTATAAATTGCTTTTGGATAATTTTCAAGTATTGCTGATAGCAACATAATAATTTTAATGACAGATATTCTTTTGGTTTTAGGAAACAACATTAGAAAAATAAGAAAAGAATTTGGCTGGACTCAAGCGGATTTGGCGGAAAAATCAGGAATTTCAGTTCCTTTTATGACGCAAATTGAACTTGGAAGAAAATCCGCCTCGCTGGAAGTTGTCCAAAACATCGCGGCAGCACTGAATATTTCCTACAAGCAACTTTTTGAGGAAAATATTGCTGCCACTAACCAAGAAAAAACAAATTTGTCATTATTGGAACAAAACATCACTTCTTCTATTGTAAAGAAAATTCATGAGGAATTTATTAAGATAAAATAGATTTTTGATAAACAAAAAAAATCAAGTTATCTTTTCAATATTTTTACCATATTTAGATGCTATAAACTTTTTCACAAATAAACTCCATTTTAGTCCGTGTCGCGGACATTAACACATCCGCATAGCGGACACGTACATATCCGTGGCACGGACGTAGCCATATCCGCCATGCGGACTTGTACAGATCCGCGTCGCGGATTTAAATATAAAAAGCAAAATAAAAAGTACAATTATTTTGCATAAAAACATTTAAAACGCTTGACAAACTACTTTTTCACAGTTATATTTATCATATCAAAAGTTCTTTTTAATTGTACAAATACAAAAGAATTTTTCAAAAAGGAATACAGAGTTTTTTAATTAAAGAGCACGCATAAAGTGCAAGGGTGAAATATTAATGGGTAACACTTTTTTCAAAGAAAAAGTAAGAAAGTTAAGGGAGGGAAAAAATCTTACAATGGAGCAGCTCGCAAATGCTGTTGGAGTAACAAAAAGTCGTGTCAATATGTGGGAAAACAACGGCACTGTTCCGCGGCAGGATGCGTTATTGAGGCTTGCAAAATTTTTTGAAGTTTCAACTGACGAGCTTTTAGGAAACTTCAACTTTAAGGATACAAACATAAAATTAAATTCTATTCAGCGAAACCTGAAAAAACTAAATGATTCTGACCTTGAAAAAGCCGATGCCGCAATGAAGCTGCTATTTGGCAAGATTTGGGAAGAAGATGAAAAGGAGGACCATGGCGACTTGTAAACCGGATTTTAAGAAATCTTATATTGCTGCCCACGAAAAGCTTGTAAAATTGCCACTTGGAACAACATTTCCGCTGAAAACTTCAAAAATCATTGAAGATTTTTCAGACTTGGAGCTTCATTCATTTTGCTGGGCAGAAAAACATGGATTCCCTCGAATATATTTTAAAAGCGAATCGGCAGAATTATATGAACAAAACGGACGCTACACAGTTTTTTATGATGAAACAAAACCGCCCGCACATTCAAAGTTTTCAATACTTCACGAGCTTTTTCATTATGAAAGCAATCACGATTTAAACGCAGGCGAAAAAAATACAGAACTTTATAACAAGCAGGAAGTTGAGGCAAATTTCTTTGCCGCAGAAATGCTTATGCCAGAGCCAGTAATAAAAGAGCTTGAAAAACGCGGTAAAAAGATGGATGCCAAAGAAATTCAAAAGGTCTTTGGGACATCTGCAAAGGCGGCAGAAATCCGATTCAAGACACTAAAAAGCTATCCAAGTTTTTTACGTTCAAATGAAGAAAAAGAATTTGATGAATATCTTGTAAAATTTACTTTCAGAAAATTTATTGATTCCGTTTGCCCAAAGACGCGAAAATTAGACCTGCAATATGAATATGAAATGCAGGCAGAGCGAGATAGATGGATAGCAGAAAGATATTAGAATTAGTAATTAATATAGAAAAAGCGATAAACTTGGAGGAAATTTAAGACTAGTGCGGAAACTTCGGAACTTTCCGCAAAAAAATAGCCGCTTTTCACTGGTACTGAAAAACGGCGGCTGGCACATACTCACGGTATGACTAATAGTGTTACTAATATTACCGTGAAAAGACTGTCCGAGTCAATAAAATTTTTTAATAAGAGGCAATGCCCTATGGCAGAACTTATTACGGAGCATACTGGCTCTACAAAAACTGTAAATGTAACGGTAAGAAAAAGCCACATAATCGACGGTGAAAAACAATTCGCCACAGTAAACCGCAATACTGCAACTCTTGAAAACATAATTGCAGCAGTTCACAAGAACAATCCATTGATTTCTGAAAATATCATAAGAACGGTAGCAACTGAATTCAAGATAGCAATGCTTGAAAAACTGCAAAACGGAGAAGGCTTGAATCTGTTCGATCTTGGAACTTTATACCTTACTTCCAAAGGCAGCATTGAATCAGAAAATCCGACAGCGGAAGATGTCCCTGCATTCGGTGTCGGTTTTACTCCTTCAAAAACCGCAAAGTTCTCTGTTTCTGACATTGAAATCGACTCTCTTGCAAAAGCCGAAACATCGCCTTCCATAGCGACATTCACAGATCTTTCAACTAACAAAATAGGATTTGAAATAACAGAAGGCGGCGGAATGAGAATTTCTGGAGAAAGACTGAAAATTGCAGGAAGCAATGATGAGACAGGCATATTCTTTGCGCCTGTTCTTGAATCTGGAAAAATCGATGAGAACGAGGAAAACTGGAAGAAAGTTTCAAGGCTTTTCAGAAATTTTCCAAAAGAGCTGTCATTTTTCTTGCCGGACATTGCAAAAGCCGATTCAAAATGGTTCATTGTAGTCCGAACTGCAAGCAGCTGGGGCTCAAGAACAACCAGCAACCTAAAAACCTCTATAAGCAAGAATCCGATTTCGGTGGTTTCAGCTTAATATGGAAGTGAAAAAAAAAGCAGTGCTGGAATATTCCAACACTGCTTCCTCTTAGAATCAAAGCAAATTACTTAAACTCAAGTTCACGTCCGTTGCTCGAAACATTTATCGTGCAGCCTTCGGCAAACTTTCCTTCAAGCAGTTCCTTTGAAAGAGGGTTTTCTACCCAAGTCTGAACGGCACGCTTTACAGGGCGGGCGCCAAACGCAGGGTCGTAGCCTTTTTCTGCAATGAAGTCTACAGCAGAATCATCAAACTTAATTGTAATTCTTCTGTCTTCAAGGCGTTTTGCAACGCGCTCAAGCTGAATCTTTACAATTCCGACAATGCAGCTCTTGTCAAGACGGCCGAACATTACAATTTCGTCGATTCGGTTCAAGAATTCCGGGCGGAAATGCGTTTTAAGCAAACCGTCAATCTGAGTTCTTGCCTCTTTCATCTTTTCGTCTGTGTCAGCATCAAGAATCAGTTCGCTTCCCAAGTTGCTCGTCATTATGATAATTGTGTTCTTAAAGTCCACAACTCTGCCCTGTCCGTCTGTTAATCTTCCGTCATCAAGAACTTGAAGAAGAACATTGAAAACATCAGGATGGGCTTTTTCAACTTCATCGAACAAAACTACGCTGTAAGGTCTGCGGCGAACTGCCTCTGTAAGCTGACCGCCTTCATCGTAGCCAACATATCCCGGAGGCGCACCAATCAAACGGCTCACGCTGAATTTTTCCATATACTCGGACATATCGATTCGGGTAAGCGACTTTTCATCGTTGAACAAAAAGTCTGCAAGCGTCTTTGCAAGCTCAGTTTTACCAACGCCAGTAGGTCCAATGAACAGGAAGCTTCCAAGCGGGCGGTTCGGGTCGCTCAAGCCGGAACGGTTACGGCGGATTGCATCGCTTACAACCTGCACAGCTTCGTTCTGACCGATAACACGCTTATGAAGAACTTCCTCAAGCTGCAAATATTTTTGCTTTTCGCTCGAAAGCATTTTCGCAACAGGAATTCCTGTCCAATTGCTTACGACACGAGCGATGTCTTCTTCTGTAACTTCCTGCCGCAAAAGGGATTCGCGTTCTGGGTTCGCCTCAACTTCCTTATCGTGGGCAACAGCTTCTGCAAGCTGCTTTTCAAGGGAAGGAATTGTGCTGTACTTTAATTCAGCGGCTTTTTCAAGATTTCCTTCACGGGTGTATTTTTCTTCGTTAAAGCGTGCCTCTTCAAGCTCTTCCTTTATTTTGCGGCTCTTGTCGATGCTGTTCTTTTCGTTCTGCCACTGAAGTTTCATGGCATCGCGTTTTGAAGTCAACTCGGAAAGCTCTTTTTCAAGTTTTTCAAGACGCTCTTTTGAAGCGTTGTCGTCTTCCTTGCTCAAAGACTGCTTTTCAATTTGAAGCTGCAAAAGTTTTCGCTCAATCTGGTCAAGTTCCGTAGGCTGGCTTTCAATTTCCATCTTTAAGCGGCTTGCGGCTTCATCGACCAAGTCAATCGCTTTATCCGGTAAGAACCTGTTTGTAATGTAGCGGTTTGAAAGAACTGCCGCACTGACCAAAGCCTCATCGTTGATTCTAACTCCGTGATGAATTTCGTACTTGTCGCGAAGTCCACGCAAAATAGCGATTGTGTCCTCAACGGTCGGCTCGGCGCAGTAAACCTGCTGGAATCTTCGCTCAAGGGCTGCGTCCTTTTCAATATACTTGCGGTATTCGTCAAGAGTTGTGGCACCAATAACGTGAATTTCGCCACGGCTCAAAGCAGGCTTTAGCAAGTTTGAAGCGTCCATTGAACCTTCGCTTGCGCCAGCTCCTACAATCGTATGAAGCTCATCGATAAACAGAATTATCTGCCCTTCAGATTTTGTAACTTCTGTGATAACCGCCTTAAGCCGTTCCTCGAATTCACCGCGGAACTTTGCGCCGGCAACAAGGCTTCCCATATCAAGAGAAAGAAGACGCTTGTTTTTAAGGCTTTCAGGCATATCACCGCTTGCAATTCGGCGGGCAAGTCCTTCTACAATCGCAGTTTTACCAACACCAGGCTCACCAATCAGAACTGGATTATTCTTTGTTCGGCGGCACAAAACCTGCATTACACGGCGGATTTCCTCATCACGGCCTATAACAGGATCGATTTTGTCCTGACGGGCACGTGCAGTTAAATCCGTGCAGTATTTTTCAAGCGAACGCATCTTGCTTTCCGGGTCTTGGGAATCAATGCTCTGATTTCCGCGCACTGACTTTAGGGCTTCAAGAACTGTATTCCTGTCGCATCCTGATTTTCTCAAAAGCTCGCCGACATTGTCATCTGCCTGAATCATTGCAAGAAAAACGTGCTCAGTAGAAAGAAACTGGTCTTTTAAAGAAGCCATTTCCTTTTCTGCCTTGGCAAGAACTTTCTGCGCGCTGGAAGACAAAGACATTTGCGTCTGGCCTTTCACTACAGGATATTTGTCCAATAAGTTTTCAAGATTTGTTTGCAAAGAAGAAGGCTGAAGTCCAATCCGTTCAACTAACGGAGGAATCATTCCGTCTTTCTGGTTAAGCATGGCATACAAAAGATGCTCATTGCCTATTTCGCTGTGGTCTCTTTGCTGGGCCAAGCTGCTTGCGCTTTGCAGCGCATCTTGCATTTTTAATGTCATCTGTTCGTAGTTCATAAATTTCCTCTAGAAAGGAATATACAAATTTCCGAACTAAAAATCAAATTTTTTTTAAGGATTATTTTTCGGCGGTTTCAAGATTGCCGTATTCGCAGATGCACTTGGAAATGTCGGCCTGCTCCAAAAGCTCAAGGTTTTTCTTCATTTTTTTATAAAGCTTGAATTTTCCAGTGCCAGAGCCGCTCGCAAGAATCCGCATAACTTTTCTTCCGCCGGCAGGACTTTCAAAATCGCGCAGAGACATATCCTTTGTGTTGCAGAAAATATCGATGTCAATCACATAACGCCTGTCGTGGACGCTAACGGACCAATGCAGTTTTAAGCCTTCATCTTCCGTTCCGTTCATTTCCTGGCAGTCAAAATTTATCTGCTTTTTTTTCAGTTTGTTCGCATGAAATTCAATATTTTTTCCTTCAATTGAAACAAGCACTGAAACTTTATTTTTGTATTCGCCCTGAACCGCAAAAATAGAAGCTTCCAAAAGCCGCCCGGAAATTTCGCTTGTAAAATTTGAAGAGCTTAAATGAAAATATGGAGAAGAAAAATCCCTGCCCCAGTTTTTATCATAATATCCAAAGGAATTCCGCGGATTCACATTGTATTCTTCGTTATTGAAAATGATTGTGCCGGAAAAATCAGTCTTGCCGCCAAGAACAGCCCAGTTTATGTCTTTTGCTCTGTAGTCTGAAGAAAACGAAATGCTCCGTGAAAACTTTAAATTCCAAGACATTGTGCCACAGCTTCCCATATATTCCGGGTGAGCGCGTAAGTCTTCGTCTGTAACTTTTATTGCGCCCGAAGTATAGTCATGCGCCAAAATGCAGGCTGGCAATTCTTCCTGCTTGGCTGAAATTATATATTCGCTTTTTTTTGCAGATAAGATTTCGGACGGAAAATAAGAATTCATCTGGTTTGCGCTTACAGAAAGAACTCCAGCTTTTATCATAAAAAATGAAGGCGAAACATAAGTTTGAGAAGTGAAATTCTTTGCAGTTTCAGAGCCTGCCAAAACGTACTGAAAATCTTCTGTAGACTTGTTAAAACGGTTTTTAAATCCAAGCACGCATTCTTTGGGAGACAAGGCGGGGTTCACAGCGTAAAATTCAATGAAGAAAGTTTTTTCTTCGCCGGAAACTGAACTTACAGCGTTTGTAACAAGCCTCCAGCGGTCAAAACCATTTTTTCTAAGGGAACCTTTTAATTGTAGTTTTTCATTACGGCAAATTTTTTTTGCAGCCATATATCTTCCCACCAAAAACAAGACACAGCCAGCACTAAAAAAAGCACGGCATTTTTGGCAAACTTAAATAAATTTACAAAGATTGCCTTAGGTTTATTTTCGGCAGGAAGCTATGTTTATTTAAATATTTTCTTTAGAGAATCTTTGAATTCAGAATTGTCTAGCGGAAAATGCTGCTCCAAAAATTCAAAGCAGTTTTGCGCGCCGCGCTGAACGTGCTCATACCAAATTGAATAAAGTTCCGGCTCTATTTTTTCGCTAGGGAACGGCGCGCCCTGAACATCAGAAACAAGCTGTCTCATCAACTTTGTTAATTCTTCTACGTTTTTGTTGGTCATTTTTTTCCTTCATTTTTGCAAAAGCAGATAATGTCTTACTATTATAGTGAAATCTTTATTATTTTTCCACTTATTTTTTTAATTTTATCAGAAATCATGCCTTTTCCGCAGATTGCAACTTTTTTTCCGCAGAACACAGCGTTTTTGTAGCGGCAGACTGATTTTTCAATGTCGTTCTTTTTGAGGTTCAGCAAATTTTTTATTCTGATTTTATCAAGAGAAAGAGAAATTCCGTAAAGACATCTCATAAGTCCAGTTCCGCCTCTCATTGCTGGCGTGTACGGCTCAATTTCATCTGAATAAACTCCTGCAATGGCTTTTTTTATGTCGTCAAAAGAAAATTCATCTTTTTTAAGAAGCGGAAGTTTTTCCTCAAAATATTCAAGAGAATCAAATGGCTTTGGGTCGCGGTATGTGGCAAAGCAAGTTGCGCCGCTTGAACTTTGAACAGAAAGAAAAACACCGTATGCTCCGCCGCTAGTTCTA
The DNA here is from genome assembly GCF_934725225.1 of uncultured Treponema sp. NCBI lineage: Bacteria > Pseudomonadati > Spirochaetota > Spirochaetia > Treponematales > Treponemataceae > Treponema > uncultured Treponema sp. Next base: position 372,783 of record NZ_CAKVAM010000002.1, on the reverse strand, counting down.
ATCTGCTTCCATAAGTCGGAAGTTTCAAGCAGATGTGAAAAGACTGTGTCCGCCATGATTTCTTTTCCTTTTTCGCCGGAACTTTTTACAGCGGCAGAAGCAAAGCCTATGTTTCCCGGCACAACAAAAACTTCATCCACACAAGGATTTTTCTCGCAGTAAATTTTTCCTGCAAGCTCTGTCTGCTTAAAAAATTCCTTGTCAGAAATTTTCTTTTTTGGCTTTGGAAATTCAAGGCAAAGATTTTTTGCAAGAAAAGCAAATCCTTTTTTAGCCACGGCAATTCCTGAGCTTCCGGCTGTTACATGGAAAAGAGAGCCGCTTGAAATTATTTTTTTATAAATTGATTCAAGCTTTTCAGAAATTTCAGAAAGCTTCATTTTTTTTATTTCATTCATCGCAAAGACAGAAGTCAGCCCGTCCTTAATTTCCTGAACAGCGCACGAACGGTTTAAAAGCCTGCATGACCTAAGCATTGCAAAATAATGTCCGCCAGGAACAACAGATGCATTTAGACTGGAGCACAAGCCGTTTACAATTGTTTTAAGTCTAGATTTGTCTGAAAAATCAATCGAAGAAATAATTTCGCTTGCAAAGTCAAAGGCTTGCACGGATTTTTCTTCTATAAATTTAAAATGAATGACAAGCCACTCACGCCCGATTATAAGCGGATTTTCTTTGGCAAGTTTTTTAGAATATTCTGGAACTTTCGCGCTTCGTATATAAGCTCCAAAATCTCCCATAATTCTGTCGGAATAAGAAATTGTTTCTTCCCAAGATCTTTTTTTTGTTCCAAGTCCAGAAATGCAGCTGGAAAGCAAAGGAAGAAATTTGTAATCCGCAGGCTCAAGGCGGTCAACAGGAAAAGAAACAGAAGCGTAGACAATTCCGTTGCAGGTTTCTTGATTTATATAGAAAGGAATTTTTTCGCACAAAGTTTTGCGAGTTTCAATTTTTTCAGCAGGATTTTCAAGTTCTTCAATATTAACAGCTGGAATCAAATTTTCATTTTCCACACTGGCTTGAAACGCATGAAGTTTTTCAAGTGAAAGCAAAACGTTTTCTTTCCCGATTTTTTTATAAAGGCAAGATGCAAGTTTTTTTTCTTTTTCGGTTCTGTCAAGACTCCATTTTTCAGATGGCGAAACTGTTACCAAAGTTTTGTTTTTATTTTCAACAAAAAATTTTCTTATAAGATTTTTTAGATATTCCGGCTCGTCTTTTATTTTTTTCTTTATCTGCTCAAAAGATTCAATAAAAGCAAGCGCGTCTTTCGGATTTGCTCCGTAAGTCCAGGAACGCAAAACACGCTTAAGAAGAACAAGCGAATACGGGCCGTGCGACGGAGATCTTTTTACTTCTCTTATTGAAAAATCAAAACTCATAAAACTGCGTTCAATGTCTTCTTCTTTTATTCCGTTTTCAGCAAGCGACTTCATAGCGTCATCAATGCAATTCTGAAATTCCTGAGCCTCTTCCGGCTTAAGTCCGCTCATGCCGACTGCTATGGAAAAAAATCTTGAGCTTATGCTGCATCCTGTTTGCGGCGCAATATCACAGCCTTTAAACTTATTCAGCAAAAGTTTTATAACTGGCGCAGAATCGTTTCCCAAAAGAAGCTCGGACAAAAAACTTATTTCCATTGGAAGTGAAAAAAGATTTTCCTTTTCCGCGGAATCTCCGATTTTCCAAACTAAAGCCGTTGTGTTTTTTGAATCCTCCGCAGGGCCAAAAGCGTCAATCCGCTTCTTCATTTTTACACAAGAATTTTCAGAAGCAAACGAATATTTTTCACCGGGAGATTTTATGTTTTTAATTACATTTTCATCAAGAAAATCAAGCTGCTCTTCTGTCGGAATGTTTCCGTACAAAAATACAAGGCAGTTTGCCGCGCAGTAATATTTTTTGTGAAACTCTTTAAACTGCTCGTAAGACAAAGACGGAATTTCCAAAGGGTCGCCGCCGGAATCTTTTTCGTATCCAGTGCCAAGAACAGAAGCATTTAAAACTGCATCAGTCGCAACGGAATTAAAAGACGAATAGTTTCCCTTCATCTCATTAAAGACAACTCCCTGAATCACAGGATTTCCATTTTGGTCGGTTTCAATCCTCCAGCCTTCCTGCAAAAAAGTTTCAGCATTTAAAATCGGAAAAAAAACAGCATCCGCATAGACAGACATCAAATTAAAATAATCAGTTTTTATAAGAGAGCTTGCCGGAAAAACAGTTCTATCTTTTGCAGTGTAAGCGTTAAGATATGTATTTATGCTCTGGTTTCTAAGCTGAAGAAACGGATCTTTTATCGGAAACTTTTTTGAGCCGCACAAAACGCTGTGCTCAATAATATGCGCGACTCCAGTGCTGTCTTTGCAAGGAGTTCTAAAAGCGAATGCAAAAAGATTTTCTTCATCGTTGTTCAAAATGTGAAAAACTTCAAGACCGGATTTTTTATGCCGCAAAAAAATTCCTTCTGAATCGTAATATGGAATTTTAAAAACATCCAAAACTTCAAAGCCTTTGTAAACATCATTTTTTTTCATACATAAACCTCACCTTCATCTCTTCCAGAAACACGCAAATCTCCGTTTTCCCAAGCGCGCCTAAGAACGGAATAAAACGATGAAGTCATTTTTTCGCTGTCGGATTTTGTCAAATGATGAATCATGCTTTCTTCATCAAGGATAACGCGCCTTCTGTTCTTGGAAACATTTGAAAGAATCTTTTCTCTAAACGCATCATTTTTTCCATAAATCAAAATTGCAATGTCGCGGTCTTCCATGTCATGAAGATAATTTTGAATAAATCTGTCATCTGAGCCAATAACATCTTCTTCTGTAAAAAGCCGTTTGCGCAAATCTTCGCCAAGCTCTGGATCCTGCTCGCTCAATGTATTGATAATTGAATTTTCCGCGGAAGGATTCATTCTCTTTAGAATCTGGGCAAGAACTCCGCGTCCGTCCATGTTCTGTGAATTTTCCGTGTTCTGGGTAAGAAGCTTTTCGTGCAGGCTCTTGTCAATTTCAGCAAGAACTTCTGGGGCAACCGGCTTCATTTTTGCAAGGCGCAGGACAATCTTTTTTTTGTCCTCAACGTCCATTAAATTTATAACTTTTGCGGCTTTTTTAGGCTCAATCTGCGAAAGAACAAGCGACTTTACAGCATCAGATTCTCCGTCAATCAAAACTTTAATTCGCTCAGCATTCGCATCCGAAAGATAGTCAAAAGGCTTTCCGTCCGGATACTTCACAGATTTTTTGAGCATATCCTCAGCTTTTTCAGAACCGTAAGCCTTGGTCAAAATATTCCGCGCAGTCTCAAGTCCGCCTTCTTCCCTAGCCTTTTCAACAAGAGATTCAAATTCCTCAAGAATCGAAGCTGACTCTTCCGGCGTGATTTTTTGAATTGAAGCGATTTCTGGAATTATTTTTTCTGTCTGCTCTTCTGTTAAATGCGGAAGAATTTTTGCAGCCTCGTCAATTCCGATTATCACAAGAAATTTTGCAACTCTTCTATATATACTATCTTTTTCTGTTGAAGAAGCCGGAATCTTTACAAGTCCGCCGCTCGTAAGATTTTTTGCCGCGTCTTTTACATCATCTGATGTCGCTGATTTTTTCTTTTCAAACCAAGTTCCAGTTTTTGCCGCGATTTTTGCCTGCTCTATATTTTGCCTTTCCGCATTCTCTTTGTTCTGCTTTTCAATTCTGTCTATTGCTGAATTGACATTTTCAAAAACCGGCTTATGGACAAGTTTTTTATTCTGACCGGCTCCAGCAGAATAAGCGTTAAGCCTGTAATCTTGTAAATTCATAGGAACATTTTAATTTATGATATGATTTTTTTCAATTTGAATACAATATTTTTTTGAAAACTATGTAACTCTTTTCAAAATTTGTTTATTATTTTAGTAAAGAAATTTTTAGCATAGAAAACTTCAAAAATCAGGAGGTTTTAGTTTAATATGAAAAATTTAGTGAAGAAGATTGCGTACATAGCCGGTGCCGCAGTAATGGCAGCCGGAATATTTTCGCTTTCATGCAAAGTAAACAAAGGCTCTGCAAGCGTCGCTTTCGCAGAAACACCAGCCACGCAAATTCCGCAGGACTCATTGGCAGTTACTCAGGCTTTGCAGGATTCATTCCGTTCGATAACATCCCAAGTGCTTCCAGCCGTTGTAGAAGTTGATGTAAAGGAAACAACAAAAGTAAAAACATTTTCTCCATTTAAAGACCTTCCGTTCTTCTTTGGAATTCCACGCGACGGAGAAGAAGGAGACGGAACAAAAGAACTTGAGCAGTCCGCGCTTGGTTCCGGCGTAATTGTAAGAAGAACAGGAAACACAGTTTATGTTCTTACAAATAACCACGTTGTAGGAAACGCCACTTCAATAAAAATAAAGCTTAACGATGAGCGCGAATTTGAAGGAAAACTCGTTGGAAAAGATGAGCGCATGGACATTGCTCTTGTTTCATTTGAAAGCAGCGACAAGTCAATTGCAATTGCAAAGCTCGGAGACAGCAGCACAATTCATCAGGGAGACATCGTTCTTGCACTTGGAAGTCCTCTCGGATATTTTGCGTCTGTAACACAGGGAATTGTAAGCGCAACAGGCAGAAGCGGCGGACAGATTGGCTCAATCAGCGACTTTATTCAGACTGACGCGGCAATCAACCAAGGAAACTCAGGAGGTCCGCTTGTAAATATTTTTGGAGAAGTAATCGGAATAAACACTTGGATTGCTTCAAATTCCGGCGGCTCACAGGGACTTGGATTTTCAATTCCAATCAACAACATAAAGGAATCAATAAACCAGTTCATTGACAAAGGAAAAATAACTTACGGATGGGTCGGAATCAGCCTAGTAGAAACTACTGATGAATACAAAGAGCAGCTTGGAATAGACAAAAAACAGCAGGGCGCGCTTGCAAGCCAAGTGTTCCTTGACGGACCTGCGTACAAAGGCGGAATTCTTCCGGGCGACTTTATAATCGGACTGAACGGACACGACATAAAATCCGTAGACCAGCTTATCCGCGAAATCGGAGGCATTCCAGCAGGAAAAACAACAACTATAAAAGTTCTGCGCGGAAAAACAACAAAGGAAATTTCTGTAAAAATTGACGAGCGCAACGAAGAAGTTACTGCAAACGACACAAAGCTCTGGCCAGGATTTGTAGCATCTCCGCTTACTCCAGACTTGCGGAAAAGGCTCAACATTGAAAAAGAAAAAGTTGAAGGCGTAGTTGTCGCAAGAGTATTTGAAAAATCCCCTGCCGCCGCATTAAGGCTCCAGGAAGGCGACATTATCTGCGCTGTAAACGACAAGAAAGTTTCAAGCCTTGAAGAATTCTATGCAGCTTTGGACACTAGCTCAAAGAAAGAAATTTGGTACGATGTGTACAGCAACGGTCATGTAGTAACAACCGCAAGATACAAAATCGGAAAGTAAAGCCAACAAAAATTCTTGTAGCTGAAAAATGCCGCGCCTGCCGCGGCATTTTTCGTTTCCACAAAAACATCTTTTCTGAAAAAATTATCTTTTTTTTACAAAATAAATGTAACCAAAACAAAAGATTTATGTTGTTATTATTGAAAGACAAGAGACCTCTTACTTTCTTCATAAGAACTCCTTTTTCAAGCTCCAGCGGGTGTTGGGGCTTGTTTTTTTTACAAAGCATTGAAAAACTAAATTACCTTTACACAACTTTCTTTCGTAAATATAATATCCGCCATGTCTGTATTGGAATTGTTTATTTTGGCTGTAGGATTAAGCATGGACGCATTTGCGGTTTCAATTTGCAAGGGACTGGCTGCAAAAAAAGTTTCCATCAAGGAAATGTGCATTGCCGGCGTCTGGTTCGGCGGATTTCAGGCTTTGATGCCATTTTTAGGCTGGATTCTAGGCTCAAGATTTAAATATTATATAGAAAACTTTGACCATTGGATTGCATTTCTTCTTTTAGTCGCAATCGGCGCAAACATGATTCGGGAATCTTTTTCTGATGAATGTGAAAAAGTTGACAATTCGTTCGCGCTAAAAACAATGTTTGTAATGGCGGTTGCCACAAGCATAGATGCGCTTGCAGTCGGAATAACATTCGGTCTTTTGCTCGACAGCTGGAAGGAAATAATTCTTGCAAGTCTTTTTATCTGCTCAATAACATTCTGCTTTTCCGCAGCCGGAGTAAAAATCGGAAGCGTATTCGGAAACAAGTACGAAAAAAAGGCAGAGATTGCAGGCGGAATAATTTTAATCTTAATCGGAATAAAAATTCTTTTAAATCACCTTGGAATTTTATAATTCAAGATTTCATCAAAGAATCTTGTAATTAGGACCTTCAGCCGACTCAAAAATCTTTACAGAACAGCTTTCCATCGTAACATTTTCGCAGAAATCCGCAATATTCATCGCGCAAGGAGAAAGCAAGTCGTCCGGATTATAAGAAGTTTCAACAACGCTTTCTTCATTTTCACTTGCAAGCCGGCTAAAAGCTCCGTTTAATCTTACAATATCTTTTACAGCGGCAAAAAGATGCATTTTGTTTTTTTCTTCAAACTTTTGCTTTAAAAATAAAAGCTGAAGTTTTTCAATCGCCTTGTGTCCTGCAAGTTCCGGGTCAAACCCAGTTTCAAACGAGCAGTTGCTGCAAAGCTGAAATTCCTCAAAGTCAGAAAAAAATGAAGAGGCTTCTATTTTAAGCGCATTTATAACACTGCAAAACCAAGGAACTGCCCTTCCCGCTGAATAAAATGTCTTGCAGGCAAACGCCATTCCTCTGGAAAAATCAAGGTCTTTAGAAGAATAAATTCCAGTCGGCTTTGGCTCGTGGTACGGCTTTTCTTCTAGCTGCGGAAAATCAATGTGGTTTGGATAAAGTGAAACTGCAAAATCAAGGCGGCTGCGGAAATTTTTGAAAGTGTCGCCAGTTTTCATTCCCCAGTCCAGATTAAAGCCAAATACAAGACCCGCTTCATTTAAAAGCCGAGCCTTCTGCGAATAAAATTTCTTGTCGAATAAAAGCGCGCCGTTCTTTTCTGTTCCACCAAAAGGAATTTCCAAGGAGCAGTATATTTCCTGAAATTCCTGCACAAGCGTTTTGTCAAGAATTTCAGGAGAAACCAAAATTGAAACAAAAAGTTCCGGGCAGAACTTTTTTATCTGGCTTATAAGGCGAAGAATTCCGTTTTTATCGTGCGAAAACTGCCTGTCAGAAATAGAAAGTTCAGTAATTCCCTGCCTTGAAAATTCCGGGAGAGTTTCAAATATTTTTTTTATTGAAAAGACAGAAAGTGACGCCTTAGAGGATTGCAATTCCGTGCTTCTCACATTCATTTATCATGGAATCCGGCCAAATGCTGACCTGAGTTTCCCCGATATGGGCTTTGCGCAAAAAGTACATGCACAAGCGCGACTGTCCGATTCCGCCGCCCATTGTCTGTACAAGAGAACCGCTCAAAAGCTTTTTATGGAAATCAAGTTCCGCACGTTCCGGGCAACCGCGTTCCTTTAGCTGGGCAACCAAAGATTCCTTGGAAACTCTTATTCCCATGGAAGAAAGTTCCATTGCCTGATTCAAAACAGGATTCCAGACCAAAAGGTCGCCGTTAAGTCCTATGTGTCCGTCGCCGCTTTCTGTAATCCAGTCGTCATAGTCTGGAGCGCGTCCGTCATGGATTGAGCCGTCCGGAAGTTTTCCGCCGATTCCTATTACAAAAATTGCTCCGTGCTTTTTGCAGAATTCGTTTTCACGCTCTTTTGGAGTCATCTTTGGATAAAGTCTGTACAAATCATCTGAATACACAAAAGTAATTTTCGGCGGAAGAATCGGAGTGATTTCTTCGTATCTGTCATAGACAAAAAATTCAGTCTGCTTAAGAACTCTGTAAATACGCTCAACAGACTCGCGAAGGAACATTACATTTCTGTCGTTTTCATCGATGTGCATTTCCCAGTCCCACTGGTCAACGTAAAGCGAATGAAGATTGTCCAAAGTTTCGTCCGCGCGGATAGCGTTCATGTCTGTGTAGATTCCAAATCCGCAGCCAAGCCCCAGTTCGGAAACTTTCAGACGCTTCCATTTTGCAAGCGAATGCACAATTTCCATCTGGGCATCCCCCATGTCTTTTACAGGGAATTTTACAGGCCGCTCAACTCCGTTCAAGTCGTCGTTTATTCCAGTGCCTGATTTTACAAACAAAGGCGCTGTAACTCTTGTAAGCCCAAGCTCCGTGGAAAGCGCAAGCTGAAAAAAATCCTTCAGCAAAACAATAGCTTTTTCAGTTTCCTTTACGCTAAGCAAAGGCTTGTAGTTTTCTGGAATATACAAATCAGGCATTTTAGTCTCCGTACATGAACTTATTTTAGAATCTCCACATACTACAACGATTTTATAAATTTTTCAAATGCTTTTTTACCTTCTGGATTTCTTTTGTAAACGCCGGCGTCTTCAAGAACTTTTGCAAACACGATTCCGACTTCGTCCTGAAGGATTTTTCCAACGTTGTCTTTTGTTATGCTGCTGTACTTTGGAACAAAGGATTTTACCCAGTCGTAATGCTTTCCAAGAACTTCGTCCGCGCTAAAGTCAGTGCCGCTCAAAATTGCATCTTCCAAGCCTGCAAGCTCCTTTTTAAGCCTTGACGGAAGAACCGCAAGCCCCATAACTTCAATCAGCCCGATGTTTTCCTTTTTTATGTGGTGAAGCTCTGCGTGCGGATGGAACACACCAAGCGGATGCTCGGCAGTGGTTATATTGTTGCGCAAGACCAAATCAAGCTCGAACTTTCCGTTTTTCATGCGGGCAATCGGCGTGATTGTATTGTGCTTTTCACCGTCAGTTTCCGCAAAAATAAAAGAAGCCTCATCTGTGTATGCCCGCCACTTTTCAAGAATCTTGTCGGCAAGAAGACAGACTTTTTCAGAATCAGTTCCGTCCAAGCGGATTACGCTCATCGGCCACTTTACAATTCCGCAGTCAACGTCCTCAAAGCCTGCGACCGTGAATTTTTCTTCAACAGGAGCTTTCGCCATAGGGAACTCGTAGTTTCCGCCCTGAAAATGGTTATGCGAAAGAATCGAGCCGCCAACAATCGGCAAGTCAGCGTTGCTTCCGATTATGTAGTGCGGAAAAAGCTTTATAAAGTCAAAAAGATAGCGGAAAGTTTCCGGGCAGATTTTCATCGGCTCGTGCTCGTAGCTAAAGACAATGCAGTGCTCGTTGTAATAGACATAAGGCGAATACTGAAGCCCGAACATTCTTCCGTTCAGCTCAACAGGAATAATTCTGTGGGTCTGGCGCGCGGCATGGTTTACGCGTCCTGCATAGCCTTCGTTTTCCTTGCACAAAAGACAGGCTGGATAACCGCCCTGCTTTGCGTTGCGTGCGGCTGCGATTGCTTTTGGGTCTTTTTCAGGCTTTGAAAGGTTGATTGTAATGTCGATGTCGCCGTATTCGGTGCTTGCCTTCCATTTTAAGTCCTTGCAGACTCTGTAGCGGCGGATATAGTCAGTGTGCTGGCTGAATTTATAGTACCAGTCAGTCGCTTCCTTTGCGGACTTCTTATAAAGCGAATTGAACTCCGCCTGAACTTCCGAAGGACGCGCAACAAGGCAAGACATAATCTTTGTGTCGAACAAGTCGCGGTAAACAATGCTGTCCTCTATGAACTTTTTTTCCACCGCATAGTCCAAAAGGCTTTTTAGAATATTTTCAAGCTCGCAAACCTCTACGGAAGGCACAAATTCCGCCTGCTGCTCGTTTTCAAATCCATCAAGAGCAAAAAGCTCAAGCAAACGGTTCTTTGTATAAACAACATCATCTTTCTTGATGAGACCAGTTGCAAGACCATAGCCTGCAAGGGAATTAATAGATTCGTAAATATTCATACCGCAATTTTAAAATGATTTTCCCCAGCTGTCAAACACAGATTTACAAAGGCGCGCAATCAGTTGCACAAAATGTCCGCCCAGTTGACATACACGCTTTTAGAACTAAAATAGCTTTTCTGTATGAACTTTAAGCATAAAATAATCCTTGCAGCCTTTAACGTTTTGCTTGCAGCATCAGTTTTTCCGCAGGAAATATCAGAACTGGAAATTCCGCTCTGCCCCGCTTCAAGTTGCGGCGAAAACTCAGGCGACCACGAAATCCACGGATATTCCGGGTTTTCACTGTGCTTTAGGAACAGCTACAAGGACGCTGAATGGGTAAGCTACACTCTCACGCAGGAAAAGCTAATAAAAAACGCGCGGCGGACAAACAAATTCATAGAAGACAAGAATATTTCAACAGGAAGCGCGAAACTTTCAGACTACAAGGCAAGCGGATATGACAGAGGACACCTTGCGCCGGCGGCAGACATGGCTTGGAGCGAACAAAGCGAAAACGAAAGCTTTTTGATGAGCAACATGACACCTCAAGTTCCGCAGTTCAACAGAGGAATCTGGAAAGAGCTTGAGTCCCAAGTCAGAAAATACGCCCAAAGCCTGGACTTTCTGATTGTAGCGACAGGCCCGGTTCTTGAAAAACAGCCGGAAGAATATAGCGCCATAGGGCAAAGCAAAGTCTGTGTCCCCGAATATTTTTACAAAGTGCTTCTTGCAAAAGACAAGGACGGAAACTGGCAGTCAATAGGATTCATAATTCCCAACGAAAAGAGCGAGCAGGACATTCTCTCGTACAAAGTATGCGTAAATGAAGTGGAAGCAAAAACCGGCATAGACTTTTTCAGCGCGCTAGACGATTCCATTGAAGAAGAAATAGAAAGCCAGACAGAAAATATATTTACGCAAGATTATCCGTTCAAGCCGGACAATGGCAATATGGACAAGTCTGATATGACAAAAAGTTAAATCTAGCAATGACTAATAATCCAAGGCTGATGACAACGATAAAAATTGCAATTTTCAGAGGTTGACTATATAATTTCTATCAATGAAAAGAGTGTTTATTAGTGCAATCTTTATAGCCGGACTGCTACTTGCTTCATGCGAATCCTCCAAAGTAGAAGAGCCTAAAGCAAATGAATTTGAAATAAAGGAAGACGAGCTTGTTACATCTCAAAACTTCTTAGACGGAAAGCTTCTTCTTACATTTGCAGGCGATATAATGGCGCATTCCGAAAACACAAGGGGAAACTTCAAGGACATTTACACGGAAATTGAAGACATCGTAAAGCAAGCCGACCTTTCATTTGCGAACTTGGAAACTTCCGTGGACGACAAAAAGGACTTTTCTTCATATCCGCGGTTCAGTGTAAAAGAAAGCTACGCAGACGCCGCAATAGAAGCCGGATTCAATGTGTTCAGCCTTGTGAATAATCACTGCAATGACTTTGGAAAAGCCGGGCTTGAGTCCACCAGAAAGTACTTTGAAAAAAAGCAGAATGAGCTAAACGCGCAGAACAAGGAGCTTTATTTTGCAGGAATAAAAAAGCACAAGGGAGAGCAAATAGAGTTCATTCCGATTGAAAAAGACGGATGGAGAATTCTTTTTGCCGCGGTTACAGAGCTTGCAAACCAGTGGACTGACACCGAATACTTTGACTTCCTTAAGCCCGCGAAAAAAGAGCGTGAAAAATTCCTTGAGCTTATAAAGCAGAAAAGGACTGAATGCGACCTGCTGATTTTAAGCTTTCACTGCGCGGAAGAAGAATACGTTCTGACCATTGCTGAAAATCAAAAAAAATTTTATCATGCACTTATTGATTCTGGCGTTGACGTTCTTTGGATAAACCATCCGCACGTTGCAAAAGACTGGGAGCTTATATCTTACAATGGAGTTCCTAGAAAGATTATCTTCTACGCAATGGGAAACACAATCAGCGGGCAAAGAAGAAATCCCGAGTTTTCAAATCCGGCAAACAGAAGGGAATACACCGGGGACGGCTATATTTCGCAGGTTGCCTTTGAAAAGGATTCCGGCGGTGCAAAAATCTTCTGGGTGAATCCAGTTCTTGTTACAACGCTTATTACAGATGAGAAATACTTCGTCATAAAGAAGCTGAATGATGAATTTCTAAATACACTGGAAGAAACTTCAAAATGGAAACCGTATCTTTCAGAACGAAAAAGACTTATGGAACAAATAAAAGGAACAACTAGATGTCAATAAACTACAAAAACCTTCCTGTCTATGAGCAGAAAGAAAGAATCCTTGAGGCGTTAAAAAACAATCAGGTTATAATAGTGCAAAGTCCGACCGGCTCTGGAAAAACCACGCAGCTTCCCGTTATCTTGCACGAAGCCGGATATTCGCAGACAGGAACAATCGCCGTAACCCAGCCAAGAAGAATCGCGGCGTTAAGTGTAAGCGAGTTCATTGCAAAGCAGCTAAAGACAAAATATCCGGGGCTTGTAGGCTACAAAGTGCGCTTTGAAGACAAGACCGACCCGACAACAAAAATCAAAATAATGACAGACGGAATTCTTTTGCAGGAAATGAAGCTGGATCCTTACATGAGCAAGTATTCCGTTATCATGGTGGATGAAGCGCATGAACGCAGCCTGAACATAGACTTTGCGCTTGGGCTTTTAAAAAGAATTCTTGCAGTGCGCCACGACTTTAAAGTAATAGTAAGCTCCGCCACAATGAATGCGGAAAATTTCAGCAGGTACTTTGGCAACTGCCCTATCATAAATATTGAGACACAGACATTTCCTGTTGCGATGGTTTATGATCCGCCTGAATCCAAGCCGACTACAACAACAGAAGCCGGAGTTGAAGCAATCCTTGGAAAGATAGAAAAGACAATCGACCGGGTGCTGGACAACAAGGAAACCGGCGACATTCTTGTTTTTCTTCCGGGCGAAAAAATAATCAAGGACTGCATGCAGCGGCTTTACAACGCCACGTTCAGAAACAAAATCCATATTGTTCCGCTTTACGGAAGGCTTCCAAAAGAAGAGCAGGAACGGGTCTTTGACAATGCTCCGTTCGGAAAAAAGAAAGTTGTCCTTAGCACGAACATTGCAGAAACTTCTATTACAATAAACGGAATTACAACAGTAATTGATTCAGGACTTGCAAAGCTGAATTTCTACAGCCCAAAGACATTCACTTCAAGCCTTGTGGAAACTCCAGTAAGCCGCGCAAGCTGCAGCCAGAGAAGAGGAAGAGCCGGACGCACTTGCGAAGGAACTTGCTACAGGCTTTATTCACGCAAGGACTTTGAAAGCCGCCAGGAATACACAACAGAAGAGATTTACAGAACAGACTTAAGCGAAGTTGTTTTGCGCATGGCGGAACTTGGAATAACAGAATTTGAAAAGTTCGACTTTATTTCGCCACCAGGACACGAAGGACTTGTTGGAGCTGTAAACACATTGAATATGCTGGGCGCACTTGAAAAAGACGGCTCGCTTTCCAGCATCGGAAAACTCATGGTTCAGTTCCCGCTTGAGCCTCGCATAAGCCGAATAATTGTAGAAAGCATAATGCGCTATCCGAATGTGATGGAAGAAGTTCTGATTGCCTCTTCGTTCTTAAGCGCGCAGTCTCCGTTTGTGCTTCCTGTTGGAGAAGAAATGGACGCACGGCAAGCACACCATTCATTTAGAGACATGCAGGGAGACTTTGTTGCCTACGTAAAAATGTTCAGGACTTATTCAGAAATGAAAAACAAGGAAGCGTTCTGCAAAAAGAATTACCTTGACGAGCGTGTAATGGCGGAAATCCAGAACATAAAAATTCAGCTTGAAGAAATCGTGTCGCAAAAGCTTCAGCTTCCAATTTTAAACAACGGAAATCTGGAAGACTATCTTTGCTGCATTGGCTGCGGAATGATTCAGTTTGTATGCGTGCGAGAAGGAAGAGAAAACTACAGAAGTCTTACGCAAGACCACATTTCAATTCATCCCGGCTCCTCGATGTTCAAGGCGAATCCAGTTTACATTGTAGCCGGAGAAATTGTGCGCACAAGCAGAATGTTCGCAATGAGTGTTTCGCCGCTTACAAAAAAAATCCTTGAGCAGATAAGTCCAGGACTTGAAGAAAAGCTAAACAAAATCCGCGCGGAAAAAGAAAAGGACAGAGCAGAAAAACTTCAGGCCGCAAAAGAATCAAAGAAAAAAGAAAAGCCGGAAAGCAAAAAAGGCGCAAAAAAAGAAGACAAGAAAAAGGATGAAAACACAGTTTCGTTCGGCGGAGAATCATTCGAATGCAAAAAAATCAAAGGCAAAAAAATATTGCTTCTTCCTTGGAATGAATTCAAAAGCGCACTCTCAAAGGAAACAAACGAAAGCCTCCTGAACAACATCGCAGGCATGAAAGGCGTAATTCTTATGAAGGGCGGATTCAAGCTTCTTTCCGGCGAAAAAATGGAAGTCATAATGAAGATTGCAAAGACGCTCAACTTGAATCCGATTGATGAAAAATCCTGGCCGCGCAAGCTGAACATAAACATCTTTGAGGACGGCGGACTTGAACAGCTAATAAAAAACATTGACTTTGCGATGCGCATTACAGTTGCAAAAGCCGCTTCAAAGGAACTTGGATTTGTCTGCCTGTTTACGGACGGAAACGGAACTTACTGGTTCAAGGTTTCAAGAGGATTTACAACCGCGCTCAATGAAAGCCTTGCCTCCCTTGAAAAGCTCATTGACGACACAAAGGATTCAGAGCTTGATATTTCACGAAAAGAAAAAATCAATATGCTCTACAGACTTTTGGACGGAATGTATAAGTAAATATTGAAAATTTTATTTTCCATTAATCCCATGAAAAATCATGGGATTATTTTTTTTCCAATCATAAAACATCAACAAATCCCAGCTGCTCATAAACATCTCTTCAAAACCGCGCACTTTTTGCATTTTTTCGGCAATAAATAGTTATCATAGAAAACTTCAACAAAAACAGGAAGGAAAAATGCAAAGACATGAACTTACACCGGCCCAAAAATGGGAGCGGCTCACACTCGCCGACAACTTCATCTTCTGCAAAGTCCTTGAGGACAATCCGGAAGTCTGCAGGCATCTTATCGAAATTCTCTTGAACATAAAAATTGATAGAATCGAAAAGCCTGCCGCGGAAAAATCAGTTAAAACAGATTTCATCTCGCACGGAATAAGATTCGACGTATATGTGAAGGACGGAAACGGCCGCTCGTTCGACATAGAGATTCAGACAACGCACAGCACTTCCCTAGCAAAACGCGCCCGCTATTATCAAGGGCTGATGGACGTTGACAATGTGCAGCACGGAGCAGGCTATGATGTGCTTAATGAGAGCTACGTTATTTTTCTGTGCCTGGGAGACGCGTTCGGAAAGGGATTTCCAGTCTACACATTCCGCTACCGCGCCGATGAGGACAAGGATTTTCTGATGAACGACGGAACAGTAAATATCTTTTTCAATGCGAAAAAATATGATACAATGAAATCCGAGGAGCTGAAATCGTTTTTCAAATATCTCTGCGGAAAAGAGCCGAGCTCCGGTTTCACAGATAGGCTCTCCGCGCTGGTCGAACGTGTAAAAATAAACGCGCAATGGAGGCACAGGTTTATGACATGGGAACAGGAAATGGCTATTCAAGCAGAAGAAAGAGCCAAAGAAATAGCAGAGGAAAGAGCAAAGAAGCTTGCCAAAGATATGGCAAAAGATATAGCTAGAGACATGGTCAAAGATACTGCACAAAGCATAGCTAATGACATTGCAAATCAGAAAATTATTGAAACTGCGCAAAAAATGCTTAAGGAAAATATAGGAACGCCTGAGCAAATTTCAATGGTTACAAATATTCCGCTTGAAAAAGTCTTAGAGCTTCAAAAGGAAATTAAATAGATTACAGTTTTATTCCTGCGCTCAATGTGAATGATGTTCCCGGCGCAGGATAGCCATCAACATGGACATACTGAAAGTCAAAAACATTTTGCCACAAAAACTGCGCATAAAGTTTTTTTCCTGTCCAAGAAATTCCTGTGTCCAAATTAAAATAATCCGGCACATAAAGAGTATTGCTGTTGCTTGTGTATTTTCTTGAATTATAGGAAAAAACAGTTGTCCAAGCAAAGTTATCAAAAAATGAATATTTTTCAGTTAAAGAAAAAGTATGAATAGGCGTGTACATTATCTGATTTCCGTCCGTGATGCCGCCTGAAGTCAAAACTGCCTTGCAAAAAGTATAGCTTGCGGAAAACTCTAAGCTTCCCAAAAGTTCTTTAGTGGAAAAATAAAAATCCGCGCCCCAGTTAACAGAAGAACCCCAGTTGTCCGGCGACCAGGAACCGCTTGAATCGCTCACCCACCCGATTTTGTCTTTATAAAAAATCAAAAATGGCTTTACAGAAAATCCGATTCTTTGTGAGTAAGAAATTCCTGTGTAAAACGAATATGCGCTTTCGCTTTTTAAATTCGGATTTCCAACTCCGCCATCGCCTGAATAATAAAGCTGTTGAAAAACTGGATTCGTTATGTTTTTTGAAGCCTTAAAGAAAAACGCAAAATTTTTTAAGTTCCGTTCCGCAGAAAAACTATAAAGCAAGCTCAAAGTATTTGAAGGCTCAAAGTAATCGAGCGGAAGCGACAGCAAAAAGTTCCAGCCAAAAAATTCAAACTTCACAGACGGAGAAAAAAACGCAGAAAAAAGCGAATGTGAATAAGTTGCATTTTCTTTGCCGGAAGAAATTTCATCGGAAAAATCATAAGAGCAAAGCGCGTAAAATTCCAAAAAGTCCAAGACAGAACTTTCCGCCTGAAAAGAAAAATTGCTTACTTTGTATTCGTTTCCCAAATCAGAAAAGCGGGCGTGCTTTGTGTAGTCAAGGTCTGAATATTTGTAAGACGGCAAAACTTTTAAGTTCCAGTTTTCAAACGGAAGAAAAACAGGAAGCGCAAAAACAAGCGAAAAGTCTTTTTGATTTTCTTCTGTAAAATATGCGCCGCCAGTTTTTCCGCAGTTGGCATCGGAATAGTTTGCATAGCTTGAAAATCCAAACGAAGCGCCCGGAAATTTCTGCGTGGCAAATTCCGCAAAAAGCGAATTGTTAAAAAGCGTGCGCTCATAGCCTGAATATTTTTTCTTGTAGCCTGAATACGAATCGCTAAAATCCGGCTTGTAAGTTGCATCCAGCGAACGGTAGCCGAAGTGATTTTCCTTGCGGGAAACATTGAAGGCTTCGTGCACAAAAAGCGACGAGCCGTTTTCAAAAATAAGCGGAACAGAAAATTCAGTTCTTGCCGAAGGACTGTCGTTCACTGAAGAAAGATAGCTTTTGCTTTTTAATTCCGCGCCGGCGTGAATCTTGTTAAAGTCGCAGGAAACCGTGGTTATGTAAATTGCAACAGAACCGTTTACCGCGGCAGGATTTACTTTTATGGATTTTACAGTTGCGAAGTCTAAAGTTGAAAAATCAAACTTGCCGGTATTTGAATCGTTCACAAGAACATTGTTTATGTAAACTTTTATGGAAGAATTCCAATAGCCGTGAAAAGTAAGCTCATTGTTTCCTTTTTTAAATGCGAAACCCGCGCTTTCCAAAGCCTGTTCTGCGGAAGAAAAAGAAGACAAATCATCTTCATCCAGCACAATCAGCTCCGGATTTTTTTCACGGTGAATTGTTGTCGTAATGCCCGGAAGCTCCAGCTCCTGAGCAAATGAATAAAAAGAAACAACTAAAGCAAAAAGAAAAGCAATAAGATTTTTCATACCAATGACATCTTCGGGATTAACCCGAAGATGAAAAAATTATTCTACTTTAGAAAAAATATTTTTAGTTGGAACAATAACTGAAGAAACTGCGCGTCCTGTTTTGTCTGCGCCAGATGAAGAAGAAGTCCAGTAAGTTGTGTTAAAACAATCCGCATTATTAAATGCAAATTTTTCAACAGCCTCATCAAGAGTTGTTATGTTTTTATAAGCATCTCCTGCAGCACCTTCAATATAAATCTTTGTATCACTAAATACAGAATCTTTATTTACAGAAGTTGGAATTTCACCATCTTTTGTAAGGAACTGAAATTTTACGCCATACCAGCAACCAACAGCTGGAGTACCATACGGTGAATACTTTGCCTGAAAAAGAATTACACCAGAATGCTTATCCAATTCACTATCAGAAATTCCATCAGAAGAATCTGCACCAGAGAGAAGATTGTAAACAACATAAACTTTGTTTGAATCTTTTAAGTCAAAATACAAATCTTTCTTTGATACAGTTGGATAATTAGAATAATCATCAATTGTTACTTTTACATAATCAGTATTTTCTTTCAAGCCATCAACAGAAGATAAACTATCAGCTGAACATGCTGTAGCATAAGCAATTGAAGAACGGAAAATGTAATAACCTGCAGAACCAGAATATACTCCGCTGACGGGGTCGGCAGCGGAAAGCTCGACGGGGTAAAGAGCGTAATGAACTTCTTCATCATCGTCGTCATCTGATTTACAGCCTGCAAAGGAAACTGCTACAAGTGCAGACATCAAAAGCGCGGTCAAAAACAACCAGGCGCGGTTAAAAGAAAATTTTGTGTTTTTCATAAAAACTCCATTGCGTTTAAATTTTACAGTTCACTATGGAACTGTGTAAGAGGAATTATTGCCTTTCATAATCCTTAATTCTAGAATTCATAATTCTAAAATTTGTGGAAGCTGGAAGTTCCCCAGAATAAAGCTTAGGTGGATACCAATGCATATAATCAGGGGCAAGTAACTCTCCTTTATAATGTGTATACCAATAAAAAGCAGCACAATAAGTAGAAATACCATCGTCAAGAAGCAAAGCCCAACATTCATTATTTGCAGAAGAAGACCATTGAACAAGTTCTTTGACTATATAACTATTGGAACCATACTTCAGAGTAGAACCTTCAAAAACTAAAGGGTTGTCACTATCCTTAGAAGAAATAAAAATTCCATTTGTGGGAAGCTCTTTTCCTACAGGTAATTTATCTTTCAGTGCAAGATAAATATCATAACTTTCCAAAGACAATTCGGCAGAATCAGATTTCAATTCATGAACATAGGAATCCTTGTTAACATAAAATGAATTAGGTGAACCATACCACCAGTAATCTTCAATTTTGTCTTCTGGAATTGTATAGCTAGGAATGTGGCTTTTTATTTCAGCCCAGGTCCAAGTTTTTGCAACATCAGAATCTTCTTTATAAGCACCTATCCGCTCTCCTCTTTCCACAGTCCAATATTCCAAGCTACTATCTTTTGACTGAACAGGCACTCCAAAATAGAAGTTAAAGACGTAGTGCATCTTTGTTTCCGTAGGACCATAAAATGTGTCATCCATATCCAGAGCAGCATCCAAAGCTTCCGCAGGGCTGTCGTACCAATCAGAAGACCACTTAACATTCCATACCCCCCCCGCAATATTAGTAAGGGTACAATGATTCCAGAAAAGACCTTGCTTTGTTACAAAAGGCTCGTTTCCTGTTATGCCGGGACTTGTTGAGCCTGCCGCACCTTTTTGAGAAGTGTGAGCCAAAAGCAAATCATAAGTTTTTGTTTTTTCATCGTATTCTGTGGCAAGAACATTTGCAAACCAGAAATGGCTTACATCTTTAGAAATGCTAAGCTTTGCGCCAATCTGCAACTCCCATCCACTGTTTTTATTCAATTTATATTTTCCATCAAAATTTGCAAGATAGTCAGATTTTAATGGAGAAACTTTTTCATAGTCAAAAAATGAAGCGCTGTTATCCGCGGAAATCTGCATACTTGTTGCATAAAGAAAATCGCATTTAAAATAAACATTGCCATTGCTTTCTTTATAAAAAGAAACTTCAGAAGTTTTTCCTATTTCGCGTACATTTGTAGAATAAATAATCTTCGCTTTCGTTATGCCGTTTTCTTCTGCGGTAAGCTGAATCCATCTTTCTGTATTAACACCGTCCGGCATATAATTCAAGTAAACAATTTTTTTATCTTTATCTTCTGGAAAATCGAATCTATATTCATTTGAAGCAAACCACACGGTATTTGCAACGTCATCATAAAGCAAAGCCCTTGCATTATCTTGATTTGAATTGTTTGCCCCTGAAGAAGGAGAATCAATGCTTGAGATTTCGTTGTTGTCAGAATCGTCTGCATTGTCCATGCACGAGGCAAAAAGAAAGGAAATTAAAAGTAAGGCAGAACACGCCTTTATGAACTTCATTTAGATGTCCCCCTAAACGAAAAAAAGAGTTAAGAGAAGTCCGGATTTTACGGTGGTGGGTCCTCAGCTGAATTCCACAGCATATTCTCTTGCATTTATATAGAAATAAATGCGCTTAAACAGATTCCCCGGTCAAGCCAGGGAATGACAGTATTACAGTCAGCCTGCCATTTTTGCAATCGGCAAGCTGTCTGTCATCTTCGGGCATTGACCCGAAGATCTTTCTTTACAGAATGTGGCTTACATAGAATCCGCAAGACCAAGCATTGCGAGTTTTTCCGTCGAATGCCTTTCTGTTTTCCAAGTTCAAGTTAAGGTCAAAGTCTGTTTTCTTAGAGAACTTGTATTTTACAGAAGGACGGATTGTAAAGATGTGTCCGCCGTTCCAGTCGTCATCGTCCCAGTCCTTGTCTTTAGAACCGAATGCAAGAGAACCATAAGCATTGAACTGGAAGTCCTTGTTAATAGGAACAATAAGAGCAGCTCCAGCATACCAAGCGAATGTGTAATCGTCATTTTCAAAGAAGTTCAAGCCGGCTTCCGGGCGCAAAGAAAGCTTTGAGTTTGGAAGCGAGAATGTGATTGCGCCTCCAAGTCCGTAAGCCTCGTCATCCTTTTCTTTTGTGAACAAAGAATCCATTGCAAGATAAACTTCAAGAACAAAGTTTTTTGCGCCGATTGTTGAGCCTGCATAGAAGTTTGCGGCATCTTCAAAAGCGCCTTCCATTGCAGCGCCAATGCTAATCCAGTTTACAGGAGCAAATTTTACACCAAAGTTCACAGCAGGATCGTCTGTGTTGAATCCGTTAGGAAGAACTGCGCCCGCTTCAAGGTTCAATTTTCCTTTTGAAACGTATCTTACGCCAAGTCCTCTTCTTGCATAGGAATTTGAATAAGGAATGAATCCTACAACATCAGCAGTGCCCGGTCTGTCAACAGTGAACTTGTAGTAGCCTGCGCAGTCTGTTGAAGTTGAGCTAGGAGCAAATGAGCCTGAGCGGTCATCGTAGGCTGTGCTGAATCCGCCCTGTCTTACGTGAGCATTAGGTCCCCAAACCCAGTCGCCGTATCCCGGAGCAGGTCCGACTTTCCAGTTGAGTTTTGTTCCCATTCCAAAGTCAAAGTTGCGGTTGATATGGTAAACAAAGTTCAAATAAAAAGCGTCTGTAATTGTGTTGTTTGAATCAATAGCATTATTATAGCCATCACGATTTGTATTTGAGTGATTGCCGCCTCTTGTGTTTCGTCCGTAGTGAAGAGCAAGCGGATTCAAATTTGTTGTTCCAACTTCAAAGTTGTCAACATCGCCGCCGTTTTCATAGTTTGCCAATGCGCCCATGTTGAGCATTCCGTCCATCGTGAACTTACCCTGGTCAAATCTTGCCTGAAAAATATCAGTAAAACCATAGAACATTGTGTCGCCGTCAAACGGGTTTCCAAATCCAGTCCACAAAGTGTTCTTAATCTGCGCTCTTTCCAAAACCTGCGCACTAGCAGCCGCTCCAATAAAAAGCGCAGCGGCAATTCCCAAAACAACCTTTTTCACTTAAAGCCTCCAAAAGTTAAAAAAGAAAATATTATAAACAAAGTAGCATAATATTAGTTACTGATTTTACAGAGAAAACACAAAAAAATCAAATGCCACAGCGGATTTATTTCGGAAGCCTTGCAGTTTTTGAAAAAAATCGTATATATAGTTAATATCAGATTCAATCATTTATGGAGGAATTATGAAAAAGTCAATTCAGGCAATGTTTCTTTTTGTAACGGCGGCTTTTTTAGTGTCGTGCGCTTCTACGCCAAGCAAGCCGGACACAGAAATAACTGCGAAAAAAAACACGGCGGCAAAAGTCATTCCTATAAATAATCCGCTTCCAAAAGGAACTCTTGAGCTTATAGACGGATTTGAAGAAGAGAACTTTTGGTTTGCGCTGGGCGAAACAAAAACCGACGACTATTCCACAGACACGGACACTACGGAAGAATGGAGCTCGCAAGGAGATTTCTGCGCGCAATGGAGCTTTGCAAAAATTCCGCAAAATGCAAAGGCTTCGTTTTCAATAGAAAATCTTGTGCAAAAAGACTGGTCGGGCGCAAAAGCCTTGATTGCGGACATAAACAACACTTGCCAAAATCCGCTTGCAATTCTTTTAGAAACTCAAGGCGGTTCTCATCATATAATTTCAAGGACACAGGAAATTCTTCTTGGCATAGGCGAAAATATAAATGTCTACTTCGACCTGCTCCATGAAATAACAGATGAAAACGGCAACCCGATTTCCGCCATAATCGAAAACGACGACATAAGGAGCATTTCCTTCCAAATAAAAGGCAAAAGTTTTTCAGGCTCGGTCTTCGTTGACAACATAAATTTTGTTTATTAATTGTCAGACGGAATCATAAGGACAACTGGACGCGACTCCTGCACAACTATTCCGTAGCCGGTTGCCCTGCATGGCTGCAAGATATATTTTTTTTGCGGCGAATTGCTTTCTTCCACAGACAATTTGTAAACTCCAGAAAAGCGCGCGTTGTTTTCAGAATCAGGCCGAAACTGAATAAAAGAAGTGCCTTCGTTTTCAAAGCAAGTGTAAATGCCGGTTTCCAAAAAGCCTTCAGATTCCATTGAATATTTTCCGTCCTGAAGCTTCACAGTAGAGCCGTCTGGAATTTTCCAAGTGCTGTCTTTTTCAAAAGATTCTGAAACGCTGTTTGACTTTGACGAAGCATTTTTCAAAAACATATTCTTTCCGATTTTTTTATAGTTTCCGTCCCACACTGCGTTTTCACTTATAAGCATCCGGACATCATCTTGAATTCTTATACGAATTTCTTCTGTGCTTTTAAGGCTTATGTCGATTCTGCGCTGAAGGTTTTCAATTTCCTGATTTATAGTTGAAAGATAAATTCCGTTGCGCCGAATATTGCTGTGCGCCCATTTGTAAACTTCTTCCGTATCGTCCTTGAAAAAAATAATCTCGCGGGAATCATAGTCAAAGAAAACGTACCGTAAATTTCCGTTAGCTTCGGTCATATACCAAAGTCCGTTCAAAAAGCTTGCGAATGTAGCAACTGTTCCGTCCTGAATTTTTGCAAGCTCCTTTGCCGCAATTCTGCTTCCTGCAACTCGGACAGTTCTTGTCTTTACATAGCTGTTTTCCGAATGCTTCCATTCATACTGAATCTGAAGCTGGTCTGCGCTGCCCGGCCGTTCTGTGTCCGAAGTATAAACCCAGATTGGGAAACTCGCGCCGTTCGCCTTTGAGCGTTCGTAGGCATCGTAGCGGTCAAGCTGCTGAATAAAAATTGTTCCGTCGCCACGCAAATCGGCAATCTTCGTAAGTGAAAAGTTTCCGCCTGCGTTTGAAATAAAAAACGCCTGAAGAATGGAATCTCCGTTGTCTGCAAATCCCTGATAAACCAAAGCCGTCCTGTGCTCGCCAGTCAAGTCCATGCCGGTGTAAGAAAATGTCTGCGCCTGGGAAATTTCTGTGGCAATAACAGCTTTTCTTTCGTAAGCAGTTCTCTGCGGATTATAAAGTCCAACCAAAATCGCAAGATACGGACTGTCCATTGTTCTGATTACGTTCACCTGGTCATCAAAGCCGTCGCCGTCAAAATCCATGCTCACAATGCCAATCAAAGTTTCGTTGTCGTTAAGCGGAATAAGGGAAACAAGCGCGTTATCCTCTTCCATTGAAGAAAACGCTGAATTCTTTTTTTCTTCTGCGGAACTTGACATAGGCACAACGACAGAAGCTGAAGTTTTATTTTTATCTGGCTTATAGAAATAATTCTTTGCAATAAACGCGACAGCTACCGCCGCAACAATCACAATAAAAAGAGCAAGTGTAACTTTTTTCTGCATATAAAAATAATACATGAGTTGGAAATGATTTTCAAGGCAAAGCAAATTTCAGCGGAAACAAAAAAAAGGCTGCCCGATTTCTGGACAGCCAATAAAAGCTAAATGCTTAAAGTTTTATTTCTTTGGAAAAAGCTTTTTAAAGTCAACAAGAACAAGACTTGAATCTCTTGCGCTGTCGATGTCTGTGATTTTTCCAAGCTTCTTGTAGAATTCAATAAGAGGCTCTGTTTCTTTTCTGTAAACTTCAAGGCGGTGAGTTATAGACTCAAGCTTGTCGTCTTCGCGTGTAAAAAGTTCTCCGCCACATTTGTCGCATTTTCCTTCAACTTTTGGAGGCATAAACTTAACATTGTAGTTTGCCTTGCAGTTTTTGCATACACGGCGATTTGAAAGGCGCGCAATAATCAAGTCGTTGTCAACTTCAAAGTTAACAACCTTTACATCGATT
The DNA here is from genome assembly GCF_934725225.1 of uncultured Treponema sp. NCBI lineage: Bacteria > Pseudomonadati > Spirochaetota > Spirochaetia > Treponematales > Treponemataceae > Treponema > uncultured Treponema sp. The sequence continues at coordinate 348,357 of NZ_CAKVAM010000002.1, read as the reverse complement.
CCGAGCTTTTCAAATGCTTCTGCCTGCGGAATTGTGCGTGGAAATCCGTCCAAGATAAAGCCGTTCTTGCAGTCATCTTTCTTGAGCCTGTCTTCTACAATTTCAAGAACAACGTCATCGCTTACAAGTCCGCCGGAATCAAGAATCGCCTTTACTTTTTTTCCAAGTTCTGTCTGGTTCTTGATGTTCTCGCGGAAAATATCTCCTGTGGAAATCTGAGGGATTCCGTATTCTTCAGAAACCTGAGCTGCCAAAGTTCCTTTTCCTGCTCCCGGTGGTCCTAAAAAAATAAAATTCATCTGTTTTGCTCCCATAAAATTTTAGCGTGCTTTTATAAAAACACCGCATGATATTATAAATCAGAATTGCCAAATTCTCAACCAAATTTAACAATGTAGTTTTTCTTTTTTCCGCGGCGCAAGACAATCACTTTTCCTTCAATTGCAAGCTGGCTTGTTACAGGCATATTTTCGTCCGTGAACTTTTCGCCATTTAAGGTTATTGATCCTGCCGCAAGAAATTCTCTTGCCTCGCGTTTGCTTGAAGCGATTTTATTGTTTACAAGCACATCAATCAGTTTTTCGCCTTCTGAAATCGTGGCAGTCGGAACGTCCTTAAATCCAATTTCAATGTCCTTTAAGCTAAGAGATTTTACATTGCCGGAAAAAAGCGAATTGCTTATGTTCACGGCTTTTTCAAACTCCGCCGCTCCGTGCAAATCAGTTATAATTTCACGCGCCAAAGCCTTGTGAGCCTCACGAAGCTCTGGATGCTCCTTGTTTTTTGCCTCAAGCTCTTCAATCTGCTCTTTTGAGAGGAAGGTAAAAATCTTAAGGTAGTCAACAACCATCGAATCGTCAACGTTTACAAGATACTGGTAAAGCTCATAGCTTGAAGTTTTATTCAAGTCAAGCCACAGTGCATTTCCTGCGCTTTTTCCGAATTTATTTCCGTATTTGTCCAAAACAAGCGGCATCGTGAATCCGTAAGCTTCTTTTCCTTCAATTTTGCGGATAAGCTCAAGGCCTGTTGTTATGTTTCCCCACTGATCCGCGCCTTCAGCCTGAAGAATGCAGTTTTTGTTTCTGTAAAGCCACAAAAAGTCGTAGCCTTGCAGAAGCGTATATGAAAATTCCGCAAAAGTAATTCCAGTGTCAAGGCGGCGTGAAATTATTTCCTTTGAAAGCATATAGTTCACGTTTATGTATTTTCCAATGTCGCGCAAAAATTCAAGGAAAGTATAATCTTTTGTCCAGTCGTAGTTGTTTACAATTTCCGCCTTTCCTTCAAAAATCCTGTCAACCTGGCTTTTAATTCCCGCAAGATTTTTTTCAAGCGTTTCGTGGCTGATTATTTCACGTTCTGCTGTAGGACGAGGATCTCCAATAAGTCCTGTAGAGCCGCCCACCAAAAGAATCGGATGATGACCTGCGCGTGCAAGACGTTTTGCTGTTACCAAAGACGAATAATGTCCCAAGTGAAGGCTGTCTGCTGTAGGGTCTGTTCCCCAGTAAAATGTGATTTTTTCATTGTTAAGCTTGTCTGCAATGTCTTCTCCGGCAACATCCTTAACAAGTCCGCGCCACTGAAGCTCCTCAAAAAATGTCATTTCCTACTCCAAGTTAAATGAATACTGATTTTTATATGTTTCAAAAGACTATCACTTTTTCCTATGAGTTTCTAGTAAAAATGCATAAAAAAAGCTCCTGCGCAAAACAGGAGCAAACGGTTCCTACGGGAATCGAACCCGTCTTTCGACCTTGAGAGGGTCACGTCCTAGCCGATAGACGAAGGAACCTAAACAAAAAAAGCCAGACTAGCAGTCCAGCTTATATTCCCCAAGGAGGATTCGAACCCCCACAGTGAGAACCAGAATCTCAAGTGCTACCATTACACAATCGGGGAATGCAATGTGCATATAAAATACAAGGTCATAAAAAAAAAGTCAATAGCAAATCATTGTTTTTATTGAAATTTTTTGGTTATTGAAGATTTTTTTTATTTGACAAATTGTAATACATCGATTACATTGTATTACAGAGAGGTACAATTATGGCAATGACAGCAACCGCAACTTTCAGAACAACACCAGAACTTAAAAGCAGAATGGATTTTCTTGCAAAAGAAACCCACAGACCAACAAGCTTCTATTATAATCTTTTGCTTGAAGATTATCTTGAAGATTTGGAGGACATCTATCTTTCTGAAAAAATCCTCGAGGACATAAAAAGTGGAAAAGAAAAAACAATTCCAGCAGAAGAAGTGTATGCCGAGGCTGGATTATAAATAAAGTAATCTACAAAAGCTAAGCAAAATTTATTCTGTTGTGCAATGTTCCACACTTCCCTGCCCGGCAGTTTTTCCGTTTTTGAGCATTTCTTCCATTGTGTGCCAGCCAAGGACTGCGCATTTTACACGAGCAGGCATTTTGCTGATATTTTTAAGGCTTGCAGCTTCATCAAGTTCTTCCAAAGTGTTGTCGTCTTCAACCTTGCCGTAAATCATGTCCATAAAAAGTGAAGCAAGCCGCAGAGCTTCATCCTTTGATTTTCCGATTATGTCATCAAGCATCATGTCTACAGAAGCTTGGCTTACAGCGCATCCAGAGCCGTTAAAGCTTCCTTCTGAAATTATTCCGTTATCATCGATTTTAAGCTGAAGATAAATATTGTCTCCGCAGCTAGGGTTCACGCCTTGCAACGTAAATGTCGGGTTTTCCATAACGCCCTTGTGGGTCGGGTTCAAATTATGCTCGTTAAGAATTTCCTGATAAAGCGATTTCAAATCCATGTTAGTACCTCAGTTTTTAATTGCCTTTACTCTTTGAATCCCATCCAGCGGCGGACAAGCTTTAGCTTTTCAATAAAAGTTTCAACTTCCTGCTGAGTGTTGTAAAAGTAGCAACTTGCGCGCGCAGTTGAGCCTACGCCAAGTTTCTGCATCAAAGGCTGGGCGCAATGATGACCTGCCCTGACTGCAATTTTTTCTGTATCGAGAATAGAAGCAATGTCATGCGGATGCACGCCGTCAATGGTAAAAGTAACAATTCCGCAGTGCTTTTTATAGTCATCGTTTCCGATTATATGAAGATAAGGAATTTTTTTCATTTCCTCAATCATCGTCTGGGCAAGAGAATCGTCGTTTTTTTCTATATTATCAAGTCCGATTCCCTGAATATATTCTATCGCCTTTGCAAGCGCAACAGCTCCACCAGCGTTTACAGTTCCGGCTTCAAATTTATGCGGAACTTCTGCAAAAGTCGTAGTCTCGCGGGTAACATATTCAATCATTTCTCCGCCACGCAAAAAAGGAGGAATCTTTTCAAGCAGCTGTTTTTTTCCATAAAGAGCGCCAATTCCCATAGGAGCGCAAAGTTTATGCCCCGAAAACGCAAAAAAGTCCGCATCCAATGCCTGCACATCGATTTTTTTATGAGGCGCGCTCTGAGCACCGTCCACAACAACGTAAGCGCCTTTTCCGCCGTTTCCAACTTTATGGGCATAGCTTGCAATTTTTTCTATAGGATTTGTGATTCCAAAGACATTACTAACCTGCGCAACCGCAACAATTTTTGTCTTGGAATTTATTTTCGCCTTTATTTCCTGCTCTGAAATTTCCGCGGAAGAATCGCACTCAAGCCACACAAGTTTTGCGCCCTTTGCATTGCAAACCATCTGCCACGGAAGAATGTTCGAATGATGCTCCATGCAGCTTACAACAACTTCGTCCCCAGCCTGAACTTCAGAAAGCCCAAGAGTGTACGCAACAAGATTCAGGCTTTCAGAAGCATTGCGTGTAAAAACAATTTCCGCAGGCTCGCTGGCATTCAGGAATTTTGCAACAGAAGCCCTTGCATTTTCATAGTCTTCAGTTGCCCTTATGCTCAAAGCGTAAAGTCCGCGCAAAGGATTGGCGTTGTTCTTTCTGTAAAAGTCAGCTTCAGCCTGAATTACACATTCCGGCCTATGAGTTGTAGCCGCGCTGTCCAAGTAAATAAGCCCTTCGTTTTCTGGTTGGCTGAATATCTTAAAATCGCTGCGTATTTCTTGTGCACTGAACATAGTTTCCTCGTTATATAATCGCTTCAACAAAAGAATTGATTTCTTCCACAAGGCTTTCATCTGGAATAAACCGTGAAACCTTTGAAACCTTTGCCTTTGTCAAAAGCTCTCTCGCAGTCTTTTCATCAACTCCGCGGCTCTGCATATAGAAAAGCTTTTCCATATCAACTTTTCCAATTGAACATCCGTGGCGGCCTTCAACAGTTTCTTCATCGCAAAGAATAACAGGAAGGCTTTTGTTTACAACATCCGAGCTAAGCAAAAGAACATCTTCCTGCTCGTCTCCCACTGAATCCGCGCAGCCTTTCTTAAAGTCGATTGTGCCTCTCCAAGTTTTTTTAGCCTTTTCAAGCAAAACTCCGTCCACAGAAAAACGGCTTTCACTGCTTTTTCCTGTCTGTAGCGCGACTTGGTTCATGTCAAGGAAAGACTCGCCCTTTACAACGTAGGCTGCCCTTCCCAAGAAACGGCTCTTGTATCCTTCAAGGCTGTTAAAAGTTCCGCTGAACGCTTTGTTTCCGCCAAGCTCAAGCTCCGTGATTTCTATTGTCGCATTGTCCTTGCACTTTGAGCCGACTGAATTAAAATGCACGGCGTTTTTTCCAAGCAAGTTCACGCAGGAAATATGCACGTGCGAATTTTCTTCCGCAAGCACGCGGATTCTACCCCCAAGCTGAGCATTCAAAATGTCCGCTTCGCTTTTATAGACAAAAATATAAGAAGCCTGCGCGTTTTCCTTTGCGTGAATTACAATGTCGCAAACAGAAGCCTCATTTTTCTGCGCAAAAAGCTCGATTTTCCGAACCTGATTTTTGGATTCCGCAGTAAAAAGCAAAGTCTTTATTCCGTTTTTCTGCAAAAGAGAATCAAACTTCTTGTCAAAGCCTTCGCCAAGCCCGGTTTTTATTGAATCATATAAAGCTGAATTTTCAATTTCTTTTGCGCCGGAAACCGCTCCGCAAGATTTAAATTCACTGCTGAACTCAAGGCGCGCCCTGTTTATATTCAGAAAATTCCAAGTGAGGCTTGGAAACTGATTTACGTCTATTTCAAAATTTTCCATTTCTAGCCCCTTACATGCTGCCTTTCATTTCAAGCTGAATCAAATTGTTCATTTCAACTGCATACTCAAGCGGAAGTTCCTTGCTTACAGGATTCGCAAAGCCTGAAACAATCATCGCCCTTGCATCTTCCTCGCTGATTCCGCGGCTCATAAGATAAAAAATCGCCTTGTTGGAAATACGGCCAATCTTTGCCTCGTGCCCGATGTCGCAGTCGTCTGTCATTACATTCATTGCAGGAACAGTGTCGCTGCGGCTTTCGTCATCAAGCATAAGCGAAGAGCAGTCAACGCTCGCCTTTGAGTTTTTTGCGCCTTTGTTCACGACAATAGAACTTCTGTAAGTGCACTCTCCGCCGCCTTTTGAAATGGACTTGGTGTTTATTACAGTCGAAGTGTTTTTTCCAATATGAACCATCTTTGCGCCGGTATCAAGATTCTGACCTTTTCCTGCAAATGTGATTCCTGTAAATTCAACGCTTGAATTGTCGCCCTTTAAAATCGTAGTCGGATACAAATATGAAATGTGGCTTCCAAAACTGCCGGAAACCCATTCCATGCGTCCGTTTTCTTCAACGATGGCGCGCTTTGTATTCAGGTTGTACATATTCTTTGACCAGTTTTCAATTGTTGAATAACGAAGCCGGGCATTTTTCTTTACATAAAGCTCAACGCAGCCAGCATGAAGATTCGCAACATTGTATTTTGGAGCGGAACACCCTTCAATAAAATGCAAGTCCGCGCCCTCGTCCACAATAATCAACGTATGCTCAAACTGCCCGGCTCCTGCCGCATTCAGCCTGAAATATGACTGCAAAGGAATCTTTACTTTTACATTTTTTGGAACATAGACAAAACTTCCGCCGCTCCAGACAGCGCCGTGAAGAGCCGCAAATTTATGGTCAGACGGAGGAACAAGGTGCATAAAATATTCCTTTACCATTCCGCCCCATTCATCGCTTTTTAACGCCGACTCAAAATCAGTGTAGATTACACCCTGCTCCGCAACTTCCTTTATAACATTATGGTAAACAACTTCGCTGTCGTACTGCGCTCCCACTCCGGCAAGGCTTTCACGCTCCGCTTCTGGAATTCCAAGTTTTTCAAAAGTGTCCTTTATGTCTTTTGGAACGTCAGCCCACTTTGCAGCCATTTCAGTCTTAGGCTTTACATAAGTTACAATTTTCTGAATGTCCAAGTCGCGGATGTCTGGTCCCCAGTCAGGCTCATTTATTTCATTGAACAAATGAAGGCTCTTTAAGCGGAACTCTTTCATCCATTCAGGGTCGCTTTTTTCCTCGCTTAGCTTCTGGACAATTGAATCGTCAAGACCTGCGCGGATTTTATAAAAGTCCCTGTCGCTTTCCTCGTAGCGGAAATCATAAAGAGAACGGTCAATATCTGAAACTTGTGTTTTTTCTTCACCCATAAACAATTTTCCTGATTAAAGTCCGCCGTTGGCAGCGTTCATCTTTACAGCGTCCATTGCGGCTTTTGCAGCGGCGGCAAGCTGTTCCTTGCGCTCGGCATCTTTTATTTCCTGCGGAATAAAGCCGTCAAAGCCTTCCTCGTTTATCTTCTGAACAAGGCTTCCATCCCCGGTATGAACAAGCCGGCCTTTTACAATAATATGAGTTTTATCCACGGAAAGATTTTCAAGAATTCTAGTTGAATGGGTTATTACAATCAAAGAGCCGCCGGAAGCTTCCATGTATTTTTTGATTCCCTCGGAAACAATGCGGCAGGCATCAACATCAAGTCCAGAGTCTGTTTCATCAAGAATGGCAAGTTTAGGCTTAAGCATCAAAAGCTGAAGGATTTCGCTCTTCTTTTTTTCTCCGCCACTGAACCCAACGTTCAAATCGCGCGAAGCATAGCTGTGATCCATTTTTAGCAAATCCATGTTTTTTTCAAGCTCGCGGCTGAACTGCATGAGCTTTACTTTCTGGCCTGTAACCTGCTGCATGGACGAGCGGATAAACGATTCAAGCGAAACGCCCGGAACTTCAAGCGGCTCCTGGAAGCTAAGAAAAATGCCTGCCTTTGCCCTTTTGTCCGCAGAATCAGAAGTGATGTCCTGCCCGTTAAAGATAATTTTTCCGCCGGTTACAGAATATTCAGGGCTTCCCATCAAAGTATAGCCCAAAGTTGATTTTCCAGCTCCGTTCGGTCCCATAAGAACATGGATTTCTCCGGGAGCAACGTCCAATGAAATATTTTTAAGAATCTGTTTTTCACCAACAGATGTGCACAAATCTTGAATTGAAAGCAGCGGTTCTGCCATAAAGTTCCTCATTATAAAAAGTTCTCGTATATGACCTAAAATATACTGATATTATAGGAAAATTGCAATGTTTGGAAACCGGAAGCTCAGGTCAAGCGCATTATAAATGTATTCAGCATAAAACTGGCTCCCTGGCACGGTTTCGTGGTTCAAAATCGCGCAATAATGCACTACACGCTGATTGTTGCAAAGTAACTAGCCAAAATGTCGAGTTTTGATAAGAACAGTAATTTAAGTGTCATTCCAGTGCTACGACACGGGAATCTGTTGGAAATTTTCAATAGATTATCGGGTCAAGCCCGATAATGACATTAAATTATAAAACTCGACATTTGGGCTACTTAAATTATTTATAATGTGTTTGCCCTGACCGGCAACTGCACATTGCGCGGCTCTGCGGCACAGAATCTGTAAATACGTTGTACAGTTCGGCTGTACTTGTTATACAGTTTATCTGTAGTTACGGCACAGCTTGACTGGGACGGCTATACAGTTTGTCTGGGGCGTAAGCACAATCAAACTGGGGCGGTTGTACAGTTTGCTTGTGGCTATTGCACAGTTTGTCTGTAGTTACGATACAAAGAAAATGGCATATAAGAACAAATAATTTAAAAATAAAAAAGTCCGCTTCCGAAAAACAGAAACGGACTAGTGACGCTTGGCGGGCTCGAACCGTCGACCCTCTGCTTAGAAGGCAGATGCTCTAATCCAGCTGAGCTAAAGCGCCGAATGAAAAACAGTTTATATTATTTTGCATATTTCTTCAAGTGCAAAAACTGATTTTCTGCAATTTTTAGAGAGTTGCGCAAATAAAACTTAATAAACGCATTCACTAATAAAACAAACTATTGCTCTTTTATATTTCTTCAGCAGTTTGATATTGACAGTTGTTAGCTTCTATATACCCGGAGATATTTCCTTTTACTACATTTAAAGTAAGACCGCTAAAGTTTATATTTTCAAGTTTCGTAACATTACTGATTGCAAAATTAGATAGATTTACAGTTAAAACCCTATTGTGGGCAAACATTTTTCCATAAGTTTTTTTTGTTAAGTTTGGCATTACAAAGTTTGCGCCGCAGTCCGCAATTGCAATTTCCTTTGGCCTTATTGCAACAAACCTACGTGGCCCGTAGAATTTATTACTGTTTTCAGAAAGAGACGGAATGTAAGCTGTCAAAGAGCTTAAAGCTTTTCCATTATATATTGCGTCCCCAACAGGAGCTATTGTTCTCGAAGAATCTGTCCAGCCCAATGTGTCAACGACTTCAAATCCTGAATCTGTGCTTTGAATTTTTAAGAGCGCGCCGCGGCTGTACATTGTGTTGCTTTGGTCATATTCATATTTAAACGAGTCCTCAAAATCGCCTGCTGTATTGCCCACATTTGAAACAAGAACATAAACCGTTCCGTCATAAAGGATTGCAATATCTGTAATCGCGCCGGAAACACCAAGGTCAGAAACTGTTTTTGCCGCGCCGACTTTAGAAACCGCAAATGTGCCGTCAGCTTTTTCTGTAATTGTAGCACGCTGTAAGTAATATGCATCCTTTTTTATATATGAAAGATAAAGAATATTTCCTTGAATTGCAAAAGAACAAAAATCACTATCATCAAAAGGAATACTAAAATCTGAATCTTTTGGTGTTCTGCCATTGTTATCCAATTCTTTTATCTTTGAAAAACAAATTATATTAGTATCATTATTCTCATCATAAGAATACAATCCAGTCCATAAAACATCTGCGGAATCATCATAATAAAGAGAATCTTGGAAAGGAAATAAGTTTATATCTGTTGAAATTTCTGAAGTAATATTGCTAGTAGATTTTATATAATAATGATTATCATCATAATTTAATATCATTACATACTTATTACCATCCGTATCTTCTGCAAAAGATAGAGAATTGTCAGAAATCGATGTGCTTGTTACATTAGTATTTTCAGATATGCTAGAAAAGCCTTCAAAATAATTTGTATAAGCTGTATCACTATACTTCCACAGTATATATCCGCTGTCCAGAATACTGCTTGCAAAAAGCTTAAGAATCACATTGCATTCCGCAGTATCGCCAGCGGTAACTTTTACAGTCTCGCTTTTTCTTGCAAGAAGAACATCAGCTGTGTCATAAGCTTCCACTTGAACTGTGTAAGTGGCAGGCTCAAGCTCGTCAAATACTATGTCCGCCCCCCCCGCCTCGGAAGTTTGAGTTTTTATGTTTTCGCTGTCCAATAAAAGGGCTACTTTATATGTCTTTGCATTTTCCTTGCTAAGAGTGTATGCGCCGCGCGAACCGCTTCCAGGAACTGCAACACGTATTGCGCCGTCGCTTCCAGATGAGCCGCCCAGGTTCATGCAAGAAGCCAGCAAAAATAAAAAAGAAACCAGCGCAGAAAAACCAAATTTTCTCATAAAAAACCTCCAGTGCTTATAAAACGTCATAACTCTGAAAAATCATCATTCTTGAGTTTTTTCAATATAGACTTCGCAAGATATTCGTTTATCTCAGAATATTATACCATCTCCAGTTTTCCAACATGGCGGATAAACGGAATCTCATCACTTTTTATGTCATCGTAAAGACTACGAAGATTTTCTTCCAGCTCACTTATAGAATATGCCTGCGTCTTGTAGTCCGGAAAATCATTCAAATATCCAATGTAAAAATCTTTATCTTTCCAGTAAGTGTATTCCATTGACATTATAAAACCTCCAGTGCATAAAGATATTATGATTCAAATTTGGACGGAATTCAAGTTTTTGATTTAAATTATAAAAAAAAATGGCCGCACAAAATGCAGCCACTGTCAACAGAAAGTGATTTTTACAAAATGCAGTTGAGGAATTTCTTTAATCTCTCGGACTTTGGAGAGTCAAAAATCTGCGACGGAGTTCCTTCTTCCGCAACAATTCCGTCTTCCATAAAAACAACACGGTCAGCAACTTCTCGGGCAAATCCCATTTCATGCGTTACAACAACCATTGTCATTCCGCCCTTTGCAAGCTCCTTCATAACGGAAAGAACTTCGCCGACCATTTCCGGGTCAAGCGCGCTGGTAGGCTCGTCAAAGAGCATGACTTTAGGCGACATTGCAAGGGAACGCACAATCGCAATTCTCTGCTTCTGTCCGCCGCTTAAAGTTGAAGGATAAACATTCGCTTTGTCCGCAAGTCCAATCCGCTCCAAAAGTTCCATCGCTTTTTCATTCGCCTGATTTTGAGAAAGGAGCTTCAGCTTAACCGGCGCAAGAGTGATATTTTTTAGAACTGTAAGATGCGGAAAAAGATTGAAATGCTGAAAAACCATTCCCATCTGGCGGCGCACAAGATTTATATCCGCATTTTTGCTTGTGATGTCGTTTCCTTCAAAAAGAATAGAGCCGGAATCTGGAGTTTCAAGAAGATTAAGGCAGCGCAGAAAAGTGGATTTTCCAGAGCCGGAAGGCCCGATTATTACAACTTTTTCGCCCTGCTTTATTGTCTGCGTTATGCCTTTTAGAACTTTCAGCTCTCCAAAGCTTATTTTCAAGTCTTTAGTCTCTATCACTTTTTGCCATCCTTTTTTCAAGAATCGAAAACAGCTTTGTAAGCCCAAGCGTAAGGCAAAGATATATAAGCGCGCATGAAAGAAGCGGAATCCAGGCGTTGTAAGTTGCGTTGCGGATCATGTCGCCGGCTTTTGTAAGATCCATAACTGCAATAAAGCTTGCCACGGAAGTTTCTTTTATAAGAACTATGAATTCGCTTGTGTAAGTAGGAAGAACAGCTTTTGCTGCCTGCGGAAAAATTATCATTGTAAGAGTCTGCCAGTAGTTCAGTCCCAAGGAACGTCCTGCTTCCATCTGCCCGGAATCCACGCCTTGAATTCCAGCGCGGAAAATCTCTGTGCAGTAAGCCCCGGAATTTATTCCATAGGCAAGAGTCGCAACCAGCACACGGTCAAGTCCAAGAGGAGCAAAAACAACAAAGTAGAAAATCATGAGCTGGGTTGCCAAAGGAATTCCGCGGATAACGGTTGTGTAGATTTCCGCAATTATCCTCAAAACAGGATTCTTTGAAATCTTGAACAGCGCGAACACTGCTCCCAAAATCGTTCCAAGGATAATCGCAACAATAGCGATATAAATCGTAACTCCCAGTCCCTGCAGAAGCAAAAGCCACCGCTGCCCGGAAATAAGCGTATCGTAAATTGAATCAAACACAGCCGTCTCCAAAAGCTACTTGCGGACTATAATAACCTGATTTGAAGTGAAGTAAGGCTCAGAAAAGTCCACGTTCTTTTTGCGCTCTTCTGTAACGCTCATTCCAGCCGCAATAAAGTCAATCGCACCGCTAGAAAGAGCTGGAATAAGGCTGTCAAAAGACATATCAACAACTTCAAGAGACTGTCCCAAGTCCTTTGCAATTTTCTGTCCCATTGTAATGTCAAAGCCAACAATCTTAGTTCCTTCTACGTATTCAAAAGGAGGGAACGCGGCGTTTGTTCCAAGCTTTACAACTTTTCCAGAAAGAACTTCGTCGCTAGGAATTTTTATAATTCCGTCAGCAGGCATAAATGCGTTAACCAGCTCTTCGTATCCGCCGTTAGACTTAAGAGAAGCAATTGTCTTGTTTATTGATTCCAAAAGGGAAGCGTTGCCTTTTTTTACAGCGATTGAATATTCTTCCTGCGCAAATTTTGAGTCCACAATCTTGAGCTTTTTGCTGTTGCGGGAAACAATCTGCTTTGCCGGAAGCTCGTCAAGAACAATAGCGTCAATCTGACCGTTCATAAGGTCAAGAGCAGCGTCCATTCCAGATTTAAAAGAAGAAAGTTTTGCGTTCTTCAAGTTTTCCTGAACATAAGTTTCGCCAGTTGTGCCGCCCTGAACTCCGATGCGTTTTCCGTCAAGGTCTTCTATTCCTTTGATTTCAACAGATTTTTTCTTTGCGCTTACAGGAAGAACCATGCAAGCCGCCAATGCAAATGCCAAAACAACAGCTTTTTTCATAAAATGCCTCTATTTAAATTAAAGATTTTGTTTCCATGTCAAACCTGAAAACTCACGTATTCTAGCAGTTTTTCAGTTGATTTTCAATTAAAAGCGTTTTCTTAGCGCACAAGGCTGCCTTTAAATGTGTTTCCGTTCAGGCTGTCTATGTGAACTTGCACGAATTTTCCGATTAAGGAAACAGGAGCTTCAAATGCAATGCGCTCGTTCTGCCCGGTCTTGCCCAAAAGTTCCTTGGCGTTGTCGCGGCTTATAATGTCCGCAAGAACCTTTATGTTTTTTCCAACCTGCTTTTCCATCACTTTTCTTGTAATTCCAAGCTGAATGTCTATTATTTTCTGAAGACGTTCTTTTTTTACTTCAAGCGGAATTTGGTTCTGCATTTTTGCGGCTGGAGTTCCTTCACGCGGATTATAATAGTACATAAACGCGCTTTCAAATTCCACTTCCTTCATAAGCGAAGCCGCCTGCTCAAAGTCTTCTTCAGTTTCTCCGGGGAAGCCAAGCATTATGTCCGTTGTAAGCTGAATTTCTGGAATACGGGAACGCAGTTTTTGAACAAGTGAAAGATACTGCTCGCGTGTATATTTTCTGTTCATGGCTTTTAAGATTGAATTGGAGCCGTGCTGAACTGCAATGTGAAGCCCAGTGCAAATGCGCTTTTCTTCCGCAATAACTTCTATAAGCTCATCCGAAAAATCCTTGGGATTGCTTGATTCAAACCGAATCCATTCAATAGGCGAATTTGTTTTTTCCAGATGGCGGCAGATTGTTTTTAAAAGGCTTGGAAAATTCATTCCGTCTGCGCCCTTGTAAGAATTCACGTTCTGCCCCAAAAGCGTTATTTCCTTTACGCCGCGTCCGGCAAGCACATCAAGCTCATGCAGAATCTGTTCTACAGGACGGCTCACTTCCCTTCCGCGAACATAAGGAACAATGCAGTACGAGCAGAAATTGTTGCAGCCGTGCATAATGGGAACAAAAGTCGAAAACGCGCCTTCCTCATACGAAGTTTCCGCAAAAACATAAACCGGCTCTTCGTCAGTCTGAATATATTTCTGGCCTTCTTCAACTGCCTGAATTATTTCGCCGAATTTATTTTTTGCAAAAGTTCCCACAACATAGTCAACGCAAGGCCACTGCTTTTGAAGCGACTTTAAAAGACGTTCCGCCATGCAGCCCATTACAATCACGGTAAGAGGAACCGCTCCGTTTTTCTGCACGTATTCCGCGGCAATTTCCATGTTTCTTTTTTTTGCATCGGGAGCGCACGAACGCACTTTCTTCAGTCCGGAAAAAAATCCAAGCCGCCCGAATATTCTTTCTTCTGCGGAACCGCGCACAGAGCAAGTGTTTATTACAACCATGTCGGCAAGCTGAACATTTTCAGCCTTTTTCCAGCCGCGTGAAATTAAAATCTGTTCAACGGAAGCACTTTCGGCAATGTTCATTTCGCAGCCGTAAGTTTCAAAAAAATAAGTCATTTGCCCATTATAAAGAATAAAGCGGCATTGCACAATTGAAAAAGTTTATATTTCATTTGTGGCAAAAATACAACAAAAGTATGATTTTTAAGTATAAAAAGTATTCAGCAAAACGGTTTTCGTAATATTTTCACAAATTCTTTGACATATATTTTTTGTCATTATAGAATTCGGAGCATAGATTGAAAGAAGGAGGAAATTTTAATTGAAAAAAATCTTAGCAATGGCGGTTGCACTGGCAATGTTTTCCGCGGCAGTTTTCGCTGATGTGGCTTGCAAAAAGCTCGACAATGGAAAAGTAGAAGTTACATTCTCGTTCTCGCATCCGAGCGCAAAAAATGTTCTTCTTGCGGGCGACTTTACAAACTGGCAGTCTGGCGCAAAGACAATGAAAAAAGAAGGCAACACTTTTGTATACAGAAAAGTTGTTTCAGAAAAAAGCGTGCTTACTTACAAGTTCATCATAAACGGAAACTGGATGACAGACAAAAATGCTCCGGCTACAACAGATGACGGATTCGGCGGAAAAAACGGCGTTGTTGACGTAAAAACGCTCATAAACTAAAAGCCCCTTGTGCCGGAGAACGCGACAATGCAGCTCCGGCATTTTTTATGCTTCGTTAAATTCTGTGTAAGCGTAGGCGTTGTGATTGTGAATGCTTTCAAAATTCTTGCATTCTACGCTAAACCAGCTGAAAGGCTTTTCGCTTTTTGAAAAATTCTTTAGCGCAATAAAAACTTCGCGCACAACATCTTCCACAAAACGGGGATTCTCGTAAGCATGCTCGGTAACAAATTTTTCGTCCGGGCGCTTTAAAATGCTGTAAAGTCCGCCGCTCGCGCTTTTTTCAACTTCTTCAATCACGTCTTCAATCCAGAAAAGGCTTGAATTTTTAAGTTTTACCGTAACAATTCCGCGCTGATTGTGCGCACCGTACTGGCTGATTGCCTTTGAGCACGGACACAAAGTCGTAACAGGAATTTCAATTTTTATAAAGAAATTGTTTCCGCCTGAACTAACCTCGCCCTCGTAAGTGCATTTGTAACACATTATGCTTTCCGCATTGGAAACTGGAGCCTGTTTTTTCATAAAGAAAGGAAATTCCATTGAGCCGAACGCGCGTTCCGCATCGAGGCTTTTTCTGATTTCCTCAAGCATAGAAAGAAACTGCTTCATTCCAAGATTTTCCCGGTGGCGGTGGAAAATTTCTATAAAGCGCGACATGTGAGTTCCCTTGTAATTGTGCGGCAAGTTCACGAACAAATTCACTTTTGCGCACGTTTTCTGAGAGCCTTCCGCCTTGTCCAAAACCTGAACAGGATAGCTCAAGTCTGTAACGCCGACTTTCTGCAAGGGAATTTCGCGTGTGTCTTTTGAATTCTGAATATCAATCATTTTGAGCCTTAAAATTTTCCGCGCTTTCCAAAGTATTAAAAATAAGCATTGCGATTGTCATAGGACCGACTCCGCCCGGAACTGGAGTTATAAAGCCCGCGACTTCTTTTGCGCCTTCAAAATCAACATCGCCGCAAAGCCTGAATCCGCTTTTCTTTGTTGAATCTGGAATGCGGTTTACGCCAACGTCAATTACAGCCGCGCCGGGTTTTATCATATCCGCGGTTACTGTGTTCGGGCGGCCGGAAGCCACAATCAGAATGTCAGCATTTTTTGTGTATTCCGAAAGATTTTTTGTTCCTGTGTGGCAGATTGTAACAGTTGAATTGAATTCTTTTCTTAGCATCAAAAGTGCCATAGGCTTTCCGACAATGTTGCTGCGTCCGATAACCACGACATTTTTTCCGCTTGTTTCAATGTTCATTTTCTTCAATAAAACAGTGATTCCGTTTGGAGTGCAAGGAAGAAATCCTTTTTCGCCTGTAACAAGCCTGCCCACATTCACTGGATGAAAACCGTCTACGTCTTTTTCCGGGCTGATTGAATTTGTAACTTTCTTTTCGTCAATATGAGAAGGAAGCGGAAGCTGAACAAGAATTCCGTGAACAGTCTTGTCTTCATTCAGTTTTTGAATCAAAGACAAAAGTTCCTGCTCTGTAGTTGATTCTGGAAGCTCAATGCTTCTGTCTTCCATTCCGGCTTCTGCAAGAGCTTTTCTTTTTCCTGAAACATAGCTTACGCTCGCAGGATTGTTTCCCACAAGAATAACCGCAAGGCAAGGCGTAATTCCGCTTTTCTTAAGCTCCGAAACTTTTTTTGCAACGTCGGCTTTTACTTCCGCGGCAATTGCTTTTCCGTCTATAATTTTTGCGCTCATCTGTAACCTTCCATTTTTTTGTTTTCTTTTTTATAAAGCAGATGCAGAATTCAAAACTTCCGCTAGATTGATAAAATCCTTGAAACCAAGTATAATCGCTTGGCAATATTCAAGGAAAAATCCATTTGAAAACTGCCTAAGCATAATATAAAAAAACAGAACAAATTGCCATAGAAGAATTTGCTTTTATGTTAAAGGAAAAATTATGAAACGTTTGATTACGCTTTTGAGCGTAGGAATTATAGGAATTTACATTTCGGCGGCGCAGGCTGCACTTCCAAAGACAACTTTTATGCAAAGCTCGCAGGATGAAAATTCAGGCGATGACGGAGACGAATACACGGAAGACGACATCAGCTTTGACCTTGGAATGAATCTTCCGGGAGACCAGTACATAAAAATTGCGCTTGGTCTTTGCCTTCCGTTGAATTTTCCAGACTTTGAAAGCACCATAAAAGGAGATTCGCAGCTAAAACTCGGCGGACTTGGCTCTTTGGGCTACCATTACTTTTTGACTTCAAAAATTGCAGTCGGATTCGATGTAAGCTTTGGATTCAATGTTTCAATCGGAAGCCACGTATTCAACTATGTTCCATTTATTGCTTCGCTCACTTACCAGCCGGTTGCAGGCAGATTTGAATTTCCGCTCACAATCGGACTTGGATTTGCCTGGGAATCTTTCGGCGGAAAAAATTATTTTCCGGGGCTTGTTGTAAAACCGGAAGCCGGCGCAATGTTCCGCCTTACAGAAAGCTGGTCGCTCGGACTTGAAGCTTCGTATCTTCTTATGCCGCAGTTCGCTTCTTGGTACAATGACAATGCGGAAAATTTTGCAGGACAGTTTCTTACATTCAGCGTAACGGCAAGATACCATTTCTAATTTTTACAAAAGGAAAACAAATGAAAAAGTCAATTATAAACAGCATTTTTCTTTCCGCAGTTTTTGCCTGCCTTGTAGGATTTACTTCCTGCCACGATGACATTTACGGCGCAATCAACAACGAAATAGAACTGAACTCAAGCGGATTGCAAGGCGATATGCATTCAATCGTTCACTACAAAGACTACATTTTTACTTGCAACGGAAAAATTTTTTACAAGACAAATCAACCTTCATCCGAAACAAAAAGTTACAACGGAGGCTGGAATGGCACAACTTCTCCTAGTTCAGAAAAAGGCGACAACGACATTCCTGCCACAACATATTTTCTTGCAAGCGACAGCAAATATCTTTACGCTCTGACTTACATTTGGGTTGAAAACGATGACGGCGAAAACGAGCCAAAGACAGCGACAATTTACGCGACACATTCAGATCCTGGAGAAGGAGAACTTACCTGGACAAAAGTTGAAAACATCAGCGGCGGAAACTATTCTTTTGAAAACGCAAAAGTAATTTTCGACAACAAATATTTTTCTGTAGCCGACGACAATTCAGTTTCAATTGACAAAAGAGAAGCCTACGCAAGAATCAGAGCCACATCCCAAGACACTTACAAGCTTTACAAACTGAACGGAAGCAGCGCGCCCACAGAAATTTCTGGCGAGACATTTGTTGATGAAGCATCTAATGAAACAAATGCGATTTCAGCCTGCTACTTTAATGGAAAAAATTATTTCTCAAGATACTACGGAATGACTTCCAACGCGAACTGCCTTTATTACACAAAAACTTACACAAGAAGCAACAATGTAAACAGAAATTCAAGTCTTTATTATATAACGGCTTCTGATTCTAGCGAGCAGTCTGTTGACCTTGACGCTGGCGGACTTCTTTCTATTGCCGCTGCAAAAGACTACATTCTTCTTGGAACTTCAGGCGGACTTGAAAGAGTTGCAATCAATCAAACAACTGGCATTCCAAATGGCGGCACTTCAAAAATGACAAGCAACGGAAACTCTGTAATTTCTGAATATGTATTCATGGTCTTTGTTCTTAATCCGAATAAAGCAGAAGGCTCTGATTCAACAGAAGAAGGAACGGATGAATACGCGGCTTCAACTATTTACGGCTCAATCCGCTCTAGCTCCGACTCTTGGGACGACACTGGTCTTTACGCTTGGTATCCTTCAAATGATGAATGGAACCGCGACGGAGACTAGCCTAAAAAAATGGATGAGCTTTTTTCCAACTTAAAAGATTCCCACGAGCCTCTTGCCGCACGAATGAGGCCAAGAACTCTTGACGAGTACATTGGGCAAGAGCACATCGTAGGCAAAGGAAGACTTTTAAGAAGGGCGATTGCGGCAGACCAGCTTACTTCCGTTATTTTCTACGGACCTCCAGGAACAGGAAAAACAACACTTGCACGCGTAATTGCGAATCATACAAGTTCAAATTTCATTACGTTGAACGCGGTTCTCACAGGCGTTGCAGATATTAGAAAAGCGATTTCCGATGCTGAAACACAAAAAAATCTTTATAAAAGAAAAACAATTTTATTTGTAGACGAAGTTCACCGCTGGAACAAAAGCCAGCAGGACGCTCTTCTTCCCTGGGTCGAAAACGGAACTATAATTTTAATAGGCGCAACAACAGAAAATCCTTTTTTTGAAGTGAACAAAGCCCTGGTTTCAAGAAGCAGAGTTTTTCAGCTCAAGCCGCTTACAAAAACAGATTTGCTAAAAGCTGCAAAGCAAACTTTGTCCGACGCAGAACGCGGCTACGGAAAATGGAAAGTTGAATTTGAAAAAGGCGCGCTGGAACATTTAATCGAAACTGCAAACGGAGACGCAAGAAGCCTTTTAAATGCGCTGGAGCTTGCAGTTGAAACGACTCCAGAAAAATGGCCGCCAAGTTTTGGAAGCACAATCTACATTTCAAAAGAAGCCTGCGAAGAATCAATTCAAAAAAAAGTTGTTCTTTACGACCGCGACGGAGATTATCATTACGACATAATTTCCGCATTTATAAAAAGCCTAAGAGGACGCGACCCAGATGCCGCCTGCTACTGGCTTGCAAGAATGGTAAAGGCAGGAGAAGACCCGCATTTTATTTTTCGCCGTATGCTGATTTCTGCCTGCGAAGACACCGGGCTTGCAGATCCAAATGCAATTTCAATTGTTGAAAGCTGTGCCGCCGCCTTTGACCGTGTAGGACTTCCAGAAGGCAGATATTTTTTAACGCACGCGGCTTTGTATCTTGCAACTGCGCCAAAATCAAATTCCTCAATGGCATTTTTTGACGCTTTGTCTTCTGTTGAAAAAGAAGATGCCGATGTTCCAAATCATTTGCGGGACGCTTCAAGAGATGCGGAAGGTTTCGGACACGGAGCAGGCTACCTTTACCCGCACGCTTACAAAGACCATTGGGTTGCGCAACAATATTTGCCGGACACTCTTGTTGGAAAAGTTTTCTACACGCCTTCAACTCAAGGCTACGAAGCAAAAATCAGAGAAGACATTCTTTCTCGCAGGGAAGCCCAGATTGCGTCAATCCTTGAAGATTCTGAAGAAAAAGATTCAGAGCAAATAAACGCAGTTTCTGACTGGTGGAAAGAAGCAGGACATTTTCACGGCTTAAAAAAAACTGGAGAAAATCTTACATACACTGCGGAAAATCCAAGAAAAAATTCAGTTCTTGAAAAAGGCGAATCTCTTTGGCGGGCAAGGCTTGAAACAAACAAGGCGCAGAATTTACTTGGAATCCGAAATGCGATGACCGAAGCCGCAAGCATTTTAAGATTCCACAGATGTCTTGTTGCAAATGCAGACGACGCGCTTCTTTTATTTGACCTTATACGAAAAACTCCGGAAGGCTTAGTATGCGGAATATGCAGAACTCCAGCTGGAATGCAATCCTTGACACGCTACGCTTCAACACTTGAAGAACTAGACCAGCCAAAACTCTGCATAAAAAAAGACACGCTAAGAAATTCTATTGCACTTTTTGGCGACATAGAATTTGACAGATTTTTTGCGCGTGATATTTTTTCCACAAAAGATGATATTGAAGAGCTTTGCGTTTCTTTAAGCGACGGATTTTTTGGAACAGAAAAAATAAAGCGCGACATTTCTTTCAGCGCAGAAGAAGTTCAAAACGGAACAAAAGAGCTTTTCCCTTTCTTTGAAAAAAATGCACAGGCTATAATTTCACAAAGAATTCCTTGTTCAGGTCAGCATTTAACAAAGCTAATTGAAGAAACACTTTTTAAAGAAAAAGTCGCACCTAAAGAAATAAAAAAACTTTTGCAAGAATCAGAGCAGGCGGAAAAAGAGTTTTTTGAAAACACTATGAATCCGATTTTTTCATGGAACGAAGAAACTGTAAAAAATATTTTTGAGCAAAACAATTTTTCTTGTCTTTACAAGTCTGCATTTATTTTGGAAAAGCGAAAAATCAGCGCGCAAGAAACCGAACGTTGGTTTAACGCAGAAAATTCTTCCTACGGCAAATTTATAAAAGGAAAACTCGGCAATGAAAAATTCGAAAAACTCAAAGAGCTTTTTATTCAGGCTGCGGAAAAAAATATTTTCAACTGGAAAACAAAAAATACAATTTTCATAATTTCAGCAAAATAAAAAAATGAATCTTAAAGCTGGCGAAACAATAGAAAATCTTCATGTAAAAACTCTTAGGCTGATTCAAGGAAAAAAAGAATTCCGCTTTGGAATCGACGCGGTTCTCTTAGCCGACTTTGCGCACACAAAAGGAAAGTGCAAGGTTTGCGATTTGGGAACAGGAACTGGAATAATTCCGCTTTTAATGTCTGAAAAAAATCCAGAGGCAAATTTTGAATGCATAGAAATTCAAGAAGAATCAGCGGACATGGCAAGCCGAAGCGTAGAGCTAAACAGCCTGCAAGAAAAAATCAAAATATTTTGCGCAGACATAAAAGAGCCGTTTGAAGTTTTGCAAAAAAATTCTTTTGACGCAGTTGTTTCAAATCCGCCTTACATAGAAATTTCAAACGGAAACACAAACAAAGATGAAACACTTTCCATTGCGCGCCATGAAATTTTCTGCACGCTCGAAGACGTAATAAAAACTGCCTCTGCCCTTTTGAAGTCGCATGGAAAATTTTTTCTGATTCACAAGCCTTTCCGCCTGCCGCAAATTTTTTCTTTGCTCGAAAAATACAAACTTGCGCCAAAAAGAATGAAACTTGTTTTTCCAAACAAAGAAAAAGAAGCTTCGATGGTTTTGCTTGAATCTGAAAAATGCGCAAAGCCTTATTTAAAAATTGAAAGTCCAATAATCGTTTATGGCGACGACGGAAAATATTCAAATCAAATTGAAAAAATTTATGGACGAAATTAAAAATTAAAATGAGCTACAGAACTCTCAATTCATATTTAAAAGAAAAATTCGGCTGCAAAGTTTACAAGCTCTCTCTTTCAACCGGATGCACTTGCCCAAACCGCGACGGAACAAAAGGAACTAGAGGCTGCACTTTCTGTTCTCAAGGCGGCTCTGGAGATTTTGCGGCAAAACCAGCTCCCATAGAAATTCAAATTGAAGAAGCGAAAAAAAGAGTTGATTCAAAATTTCCAAAAAGCATTCCACCTGAAAAAAGAAAATACATCGCATATTTTCAATCGTACACAAACACTTACACAAACAAAAATATTACAATAGAAAAACTCAAGGAAATTTTCTTTGGCGCAATCAGTCGGCCAGAAATTGTTGCGCTTTCAATCGGAACTCGCCCGGACTGCATTCCAGATGAAATTCTTGAACTTCTCTGCAAACTAAACAAAATAAAACCAGTCTGGATTGAACTTGGACTTCAGACAATCCACGAGCAAACTGCAAAAAAAATAAACAGAGGCTACACTTTAAAAGAATTCGAAAATTGTTTTTACAAATTGAAATCAGCAGGAATCGAAGTCATTGCGCATATAATTCTCGGGCTTCCGGGCGAATCAAAAGAACTTATGCTTCAAACTGTAAAATATCTTTCCGAACTGAATCCTAGGCTCGACGGAATAAAAATTCAGCTTCTGCATATTCTTGAGGGAACAAAAATGGCGCAGGAATACAAGGAAAATCCTTTTAAACTTTTTGAGCTTGAAGAATACTGCGAATTTGTCTGCGAGTGCTTAAAAATCCTTCCGCCTGAAATCGTAGTCCACAGAATAACTGGCGACGGTCCAAAAAAAATTCTGATTGCTCCGATTTGGTCCGCGGATAAAAAAAATGTTTTAAATACATTGAAAAAGAACATAGAACGCTTTATTGACAATAAACTGCAATAGGAATAAAATAGTTGCTATAGAATAATTTATTCAAGGAGTTAACTTACCATGGTTAAAGTTGCTATTAACGGTTTCGGCCGCATTGGTCGCCTTGCATTCCGCCAGATGTTTGAAGCTGACGGATATGAAGTAGTTGCTATCAACGATCTTACAAGCCCAAAAATGCTTGCTCACCTTCTTAAATATGATACAGCACAGGGTGGATTCATGGGAAAAATTGGTGAAGGAAAACACACAGTTTCTCACATTGATGACGTTCTTGCTGAAGACGGAAAAACTGTAAAAGAACCAGGTGCTATCGTTGTAGATGGAAAGAAAATCACAATCTACAAGGAAGCTAACGCTGCAAATCTTCCTTGGGGAAAAATCGGTGTTGATGTAGTTCTTGAATGCACAGGTTTCTATGTATCAAAGGCTAAATCACAGGCTCACATTGATGCTGGCGCTAAGAAAGTTGTAATTTCAGCTCCTGCTGGAAACGACCTTCCAACAATCGTTTACAATGTAAACCACAAAACTCTTACAAAGAACGACAACATCATTTCTGCCGCTTCTTGCACAACAAACTGCTTGGCTCCAATGGCTAAAGCTCTTAATGACTATGCTCCAATTCAGAGCGGAATCATGTCTACAATCCACGCTTACACTGGCGACCAGATGATTCTTGACGGTCCACAGCGCAAGGGCGATCTTCGCCGTTCACGCGCAGGTGCTCAGAACATCGTTCCAAACTCAACAGGCGCTGCAAAGGCTATCGGTCTTGTAATTCCTGAATTGAACGGAAAATTGATTGGTTCAGCACAGCGTGTTCCAGTTCCAACAGGATCTACAACAATCCTTACAGCTGTTGTAAAGAAAGCTGGAGTTACAAAAGAAGAAATCAATGCTGCAATGAAAGCTGCTGCAACAGAATCTTTTGGATACAACGAAGACGAAATCGTTTCTTCTGATGTAATTGGAATGAGATTCGGTTCTTTGTTCGATGCAACACAGACAATGGTTTCTAAGATTGCAGATGATCTTTATGAAGTACAGGTTGTTTCTTGGTACGACAACGAAAATAGCTACACTTCACAGATGGTACGCACAATCAAATACTTCGCAGAAAACTGCTAATTATAGCTACTTTCTGAAGAAAAGGGCATCCTGAAAATGGATGCCTTTTTTGTTTAACTAGAAAAAAACTGAAAAAGTAAAAACGAATTTTCAAGCCAGATTTTTATTTGTATCCGTCTGGCTTTTCCATTTCATCTGAATCTTGAGTCGGCTCATATTTTTTGCGCTTTACAAATCCGTTGTCAAAATAGAAAGTTACAGATTTGCATTCAGAGCGGACTTCATCAATTTCATCGCGCACAAGAATTTTTGCGCCAGGATAAACAGTTCCGCTTGCATTTACACATCCAACAACTTTCAGTTCCCTGTTATGAGCGTTGATTTCATTGATTTCAGTTGTCATTTTTTCGCTTGAATCCATCAAGTCAACACGCTGATTTCTTAAGTTCGCAAGAGTTTCCTCTTTTTCCTTTGGAAGCGAACGGCGCACTTTTTTCTGATTTTCCAGCGTTGAAATATTCAAGTCAACTTCCTCAAGCTGCTTAACAACATTTGACTGCATTTCCTGAAGTTCCTGCAATCTAAGTTTCGCCTTTGGATCAAACCCAACTTCAAGGATTGTTTCAATTCCGCCGCCAGAAGAGCCGATGTTCTTTGCAGTAATTTCCTCAGTTGCAAAAAGATGACCGCCAATAATAGAAGCGCGCTTTCCCTTCAAGAGGATTTTTTTCATCGCGGTAACATTGCTGTTCATAATGTTGTCGTTCACAACAACATATTCTTCCGCTGTAACTTTTACATTCTGAAGGAATCTTGCCCAGACAGATTTGCTTGTAATTATCTCGCCTTCATCACGGCCCATTACGCCTTGAGAAATAACAATATCGCCGCCAGCTTCAATATGACAGTTTCCAACAGAACCGTAAATTTCTATGTTTCCGTCTGCCTTTATGCTGAATCCGTCTTCAACGTTTCCGCGGCAAACAACAGTTCCCATGTAAGTGATGTTTCCGGATTTGATGTTAACGCCCGGAACTTCGTAAACTTCTTCAACCGTAATTTTGTCGCCAACCAAAGTTACGTTTCCGTTTTTCTCTGCAATAACTGTGCGTCCATCTGAATCAAGCTTTGTGTTCTGCCCAAGTGGAATCGGAATGTCTTTTCCGTTTTTTGCTTCAAGATAACGGCCAAGAATTGTTTTTCCGCCTTTTCCACGCTGAGGAAGAACTTTTACCGCCAAAGGCTGACCGACAACAACGTTTTGAATAAGATTAAGCTCTTTAAAGTCAACCTGACCGTTCGCTGTTTCCTTTAGCCTGAGTTTTGTCTTATCAGTTTCAAATTTGTAATCAATATAAGCGTCTGTGCCGTTAACAGGAAGAATCGCTGCCGCAACTTCATAAGGCATATTGTAAATCGGATTGTCAACGAACGAAATTATTTTGTCGTCTTCAATTCCGGCGACAACACCTTGTGTCTTTAAAGCATTCTTTATATTTTCCGCGGAAATTTCAGAGCCGCCTTGCGATGGAGGTGAAACAGTAATGGTTGCCTGCATTTCATCCTTGGAAATATCGACAGCCATAACAGCATCTCCTGCCGCGACATGGGTAAAAGTTCCAACTTCCATATAACTGTTGTCCGTGCCGTCTTCCGCAAGTTTCTTTAAAAGCTTTTCATCAAGCGAAGTGTTGTCCGGCCGTCGGGCTTCATTTATAAGGTCCGATGCAGAAACTGGAGTTCCAGAGCCTTTTGGCAATGTAACTTTAACAAATATGCGCGAGCCAAATCTATGCACATAGAACATTCCGTCAACTCTTTCATTTTCAGCATTGCTTGCGCCAGCCTGTTCTCCAGCAAGAGACGCGGCTTCTTTTTCTTTTTTCTGACGGATTACAGTAGGATTTTCATATACGCGGATTCTCCAAGGCTTTTTCATAAGACCAATAATGCCTTGGCTTCCCCTTTCTATAACTTCATATTCAAGGTTGTTTTTTTTTGAATCAAGCTGAACAGCCGCATCATCAAGACATTCATCCAATGTGTCTGCCCGGACTTCAACAGTATGAATGTCCTTGTCAAAAGCAAGCTGCTTTTCCATGTCTATTCTAAGCTTGTCAAGAGTTACCATAAAACCTCTTAAAAAATTCCTTTGCGGACGCTTGTAAGTTTTGCACGCAAACGCAAATTCGCCTTTGAATGAAGCTGGCTTATGCGGCTTTCGCTTACATTAAGAACCTGACCGATTTCCTTAAAAGACAAATCCTCGTGGTAATAAAGAACAATTACCATTTTTTCATTTTTAGGAAGTTCATTTATAGCCTGAATTATAACTCTGCGGATTTCCTCACGCTCAACAATGACATCAGGATTAAGGCTGTTAGGAGCTTCAATGCTGTCTCCAATTGAAACGTGCTCGCTTTCGTCCCCGGAATACCAAACATCGTTCAGTGAAAGCACACTTGTTCCGCTTACCTTCATAACAGCCGACTGATATTCAGCTTCTGTCATGTTCATGGCTTTTGCAATTTCCGCATCAGAAGCAGTGCGTCCCAATTTTGATTCAAGCTCAACAATTGTGTCTTCTATCTCGCGGGATTTTTGGCGCACAGAACGCGGAACCCAATCCAGTTCCCTAAGCTCATCAAAAATCGCGCCTCTTATGCGTGTTGTTGCGTAAGTCTTGAATTTTACGCCTTTGTCAATGTCAAATTTATTTATGGCATCCAAAAGTCCAAACTGCCCAAAGCCAACAAGATCGTCAAATTCCACGCTGTCAGGCATCCCTGTGGAAACTCGTCCCGCAACCCATTTTACAAGGGGCATATACTGACGGATTAAACGGTCTCTTATTGCGACAGATTTGCTTTTTTTATACTCATGCCAAAGTTCAGCTTCTTCGTTTTCATCTAAAATTTGATTTGCCATGTATCCCACACCCTTGCTAGAAAAACTTTAGAAGTTTCAGTTCCAAAGCTCTTCGTTAATATCCCCATATTACATTTCATCTTTTTTTAGCAACGTCCTTATTGCGCTTGCAATTGTCTTTGTATCCTGTTCTACAGAAACTTTTCCGTCTGTAGGCGCAGAAGGAAGTTTTTCCGAAGATTCAGTTTGAGCAAAATCGGAGTCATTTATAACGCCGCCGTCATCATCTGATTCCCCGGAAAAAACACCAATATCAGGCAAAGCATCTATTTCCTGCGACTGGGAAGCTTTTTCAGCAGACGCCGCCGCTGGCTTAATTTCAGGCTCAATTTTTTCCGGCGCGCTAGAATCCGCAACTGGAACTGCATTTTCTACAGGCTCATTGGCAGCAACAGAAGAATCAGCTTTTTGCAAAGAATCAGCAGCAGGAGCTTCTTCCGTTTTTTCTTCTATTTTTGAAGCCGTTCCTACAGAGCCGCCGCCATTAAAGAAATTTTTATTTGCGCTCACATCAAAATTTGGAGCCGCCTCGTCTTCTGTAAGGTTTTCATCGTCAATTGTGATATTCACAACAGAGCCAGCCTTTGAAACCGTTTTTTTTCCAGCTTCGTCTTTTGAATCCGACAAAGTTTCAACTGAAAGAAACTTCTTATTCAAAAATTCTGCCGCAAATGCCAAAAGCGCAAAAACCACGGCAAAAATAATTCCGCGGAAAGAAGCAACAAAAAATCGATGAGTAGAAATAATGCTTATAAGGAAAGACAGAACAAATCCAACACCAGCAGAAGCAGCTACATTTTTTAAATTGAACATGTTCTTTCCTCCCGTTTATTATATTCTTATAGATTAAGGCAAAACACCTCTAAGGTCAAGATTTATTTTTTCTTGCCCCCAAGGAACTTTTTAAGGAAGTTTGAAACTCCTGCATCCGATGGAATATCAGTTTTTTCAATTCTGCCAACAATATGCTTTAGGCACACGGCAGGCTTTGAAGTCGGATTTATAATCATAAAAGGCTTTTGGCGTATAACGGAAGCCTGAACAACAGGATCGTCATAAACGAATCCGATATATTCAACCTTGTAATTCAAGAACTGCGCTACAATATTTATAATCAAATCTGAAATACGCTTTCCTTCATCAGAAGAATGAACTCTGTTTACAAGAAGCTTCAAATTTATCTGCCTGTGAAGAAGTTCTGTTGTGATTATTTTTATAATTCCGTAGGCATCAGTAATTGCAGTTGGCTCAGGAGTTGTAATTACATAGACCTCATCGGCGGCGGCAAGAAACTGAAGAACATTGTTTGAAATTCCGGCTCCAGTGTCTATTATGATAATGTCGGCATTTGAAAGAGAAGCAAATTCCTTTGCAAAATAGTCAAGCTCGTCATTTGAAAGATTTGCGATTTTAGAAAATCCGTTTGCGCCTGCAATAAACTTAAAGCCAAATTCCGTGTCCAGAATTATTTCGTTCATTGTTTTCTTGCGGTTTATCACGTGCATAAGATTGTACTGCGGAACAACGCTCAAAAGAACATTTACATTCGCCATTCCCAAGTCGCCATCAATAAGTATGACTTTTTTTCCAAGCTGGGAATATGCAATCGCCATGTTTACTGCGATATTAGTTTTTCCGACTCCGCCCTTTCCGCTTGTTATAGCAATTATTCTTGTTTTATGTGGAGCTGACGGCCTAGCGAAATTATCTTCATTCATAAGAGCGCGCAATTCTTTTGCCTGTTCTTCCATTTATATTCTCCTGTTGCCCTGATTCAATTTTTAGATTACTCTGCTTCTTTATCGGCAGTTCCGAACTTTTTTTCAATATGTTCTGCGTTGATTTTAAATCCTGAAAGATTTTTTAAGAACCACTTTGGATCTGCCCGCTGAATTGTATTCAATACATCCTGGCCTGTCGTAATCCAAGAAACAGGCTTGTTCTTTTCCGTCAAAACGCTTATAACACGGCCAAACGATGTGGTTTCGTCGCATTTTGTAACAATTATGCTTTTAAAATCAAATCCTTCGTAATTGCGGATTATATTTTCCAAGTCTTTCGCGCTCACTCCAGCTGTAATCGCAAGGTAAACATTTTCGTTTAAATTCTTGACATTTAAAATGGTGCGCATTTTCGCTATATTTTCATAATCATTCGGACTGTAGCCGCTTGTATCAATAAAAATATAGTCAGAATTAGAAACATAGCTGTCGCAAAGAATTTTCAAATCCTCAGAACTTTCAGCCTTGTCAACATTTACGTTTATAATTTCAGCCCACCGTTTAAGCTGCTCAATGGCGGCAACTCGCATCGTGTCTGTTGTAATCATGCGGATTCTAGGCGGATACTTATATTTTTCGCGGTTCTTTTTATAGTCGATTGAAATGCGGGAACTCATCTTTGCGACTGTAGTTGTTTTTCCAACGCCTGTAGGTCCGACAATTATAATAACTTGCGGCGCGGATTTTTTTTCTTCAAAAGCAATCGGAATGCTCTCTCCAATCCAGTCCGCCACACAAGTCTGAACGTAATCAAAATCGTCAAGCTCTTCAAGGCTGAATTCGTTTTTCATTCTGGAGCACATTTTTTTTATGTAGGACTTTGTAAATTCGTTTTCCTCAAGAAGCTCCTGAATCTTTAAAATTGAAGGATGTTCTTTTTCCGCAGAAGTAGCCTGAACAATTGTTTTCATCTGCTCCTGCATTTCATTTTTAAACTGGTCAAACTGCTTTGTGAGCTGCCCGATTTGAAGATTGTTTGTAACAGTTGGATTTACTTTTGTCAAAAATTCATCGCGCTTCTGCAAAAAAGAATCCTGATGAGAATGAATTAGAGGCGAAGAATTTTTAAGCGGAAGCCCGCCTGTTGAAGAAACTCTTGTGTAGCCAGAGCTTGCAGGATAATTGACTTTTCTTGTAAAAGTGGACTGATCCAAAGAAGAATTTGTAACTTGGTATCTTAAAACAATCTGCTCACGCTGAAAAAATCCAAGAAATCCTGCGGAAAGTCTAGTTTTGCAGCCAAGCACTTGAAAGTTTGTTCCATATTTATCGTAAAGTTTATCCATGCATTCATCGCGGGAACGACCAGTAATGCTTTGGACATTTGTGTTAAGCTCATTGTCAGCCATTTATTTCTCCAAGAGATTCAACTTTTATATTTGGCGAAGCTGCCATCACTTCGTTTATAGACAAAACTATTATTCCAGGCATTTCAAGTTCTGTAGAAGACTTTACAAGCCGGCGAACTTCAGACGGACACAAAATAAT
Organism: uncultured Treponema sp.; assembly: GCF_934725225.1. Lineage (NCBI taxonomy): Bacteria > Pseudomonadati > Spirochaetota > Spirochaetia > Treponematales > Treponemataceae > Treponema > uncultured Treponema sp. The sequence continues at coordinate 318,749 of NZ_CAKVAM010000002.1, read as the reverse complement.
AGGAAGATAATTTCTTTCACGGACAGCGGCAACCGCATTGCTCATTGTAGAAATATAATTTCTTGCGTCAACAGGATCAAAAGCGACAATAGGACCTTTGCCCGGCATATCGGCTCTGTGGTCAAGAATTTTCTGGGCAAGGCTCTGCGAAAGATTAAGCACGTGAAGAACTTTGTTTTCATCCGCATATTGCTGGCAAATCTGCGCGCCAAGAGCTTCACGCACTTTTTCTGTAAGAGTCCAAGAATCGCGTGTAAGTTTTCCGTAGTCTCCCAAAGTTTCAAGAATAACAACCATGTTGCGGATGCTGACCTGCTCTTCAAGAAGATTTTTAAGAACGGCTTCAATTTCACCGTAAGAAAATCTGTGGTCGCCGGTTGTAACTTCATCAACAACAACAGGATTCGTTTTCTTGATTTCTTCAATAATCGCGCTGACACTCTGGCGGCTAAGAATTTTAGAAGCGTTGCGTCTTATAAGTTCCGTAAGATGAGTTGCAATTATAGTAGGAGCGTCAATCACCGCATATCCGGCTTTTTCAGCTTCAAGCCGCTTTGAATCAGGAAGCCAGATTGCATCCATTCCAAACGCAGGGTCTTTTGTTTTTTCTCCGACAATTTCTCTGTCTTTAGGAACATTTCCAGTGTTCAGGCACATAAAATGCCCAAGCTTAAGCCGTCCTCTTCCAGCTTCAATTCCGCGGATTTTAAACGAATATTCTTCCGGCGAAAGTTCCATTTGATCCATAATATGAATCGGCGGAATAACAAGTCCAAGGTCAAGAGCAGCTTCACGGCGGATTCTTTTTACACGCGACATAAGCTCCGCGCCTTTTTCATCATCAACAAGAGGAATGAGCGCATATCCAATTTCAAGTGAAAGGTCGTCTAGTTTTACAACAGGAGAAATTTCTTCAGGACCGCCATTTCCTTTTTGCGGAGAATTTTTTGCTTTTTCTGCTTCCACCGCCTTTTGCTCTTCTTCTTTTGTCTTTAAGCGCGAAAGCCGAGTGCCAACAAAAACAAACAAAATTCCAATCGGAACAAGAGTCGCAGTTGCTCCATTATGGAACGCAATTCCAAGAGCCGCCAATGTAGCTCCAACAATAACATAAATTGTTCCATTTGCAGAAAACTGCTCTTTGAGCTGATCTGAAAGCAAGTCGCCGTCGTTGCTTCCAGTAATCAAAAGTCCTGTTGAAAAAGAAAGCAACAAAGACGGAAGCTGAGACATAAGTCCGTCGCCAATCGTAAGTTTCGCATAGCTGTCAAGAGCGTCAGTTATAGAAGCGCCTGCCATTGTTCCAGTTACAATTCCGCCGATAAGGTTTACAACTGTAATGAAAATTCCAGCCTTTACGTTTCCGCTTACAAATTTAGAAGAACCGTCCATTGCAGAATAAAAGTCGATTTCCTGCCTAAGCTGATTGATTTTCCGCTCGCCTTCTTCTTCTGTGATAGAACCGTTGTTAATCTGATTCTGAATCGTAAACATCTTGTTGTTCATGGCATCCAAAGTAAAACGCGCCGTAACTTCAGAAACACGGTCCGCGCCTTTTGTAATTACAAGAACCTGAACAACAATCAAAATAATGAAAATTATAAATCCAATTAAAACTTTATCGCCAGCAACAATGTTCGCAAACGCCTGAACCATTTCGCTCTGTCCAGCCATGTGCCCGGAAGTTTTTACCGGATGAACAAGAATATTTCTAGTGGAAGAAATGTTTATCGCAAGACCAAAAATTGTTGTTATAAGGACGACCCGCGGAAACGATGTAAAATCCGCAGCACGCTTCATATAGATAACGGTCAAAAGAATTATAAAAGAAAGCGCAAGGTTTATAACCATTGCAAGGTCAATAAAAGCAGTTGGAAGCGGAATAAACATAAACAAAACAACGACGATAATGCCTACCGCCAGTGAATTGCGTAAAATAAAATTTAAAATACTACCGCTTGAGCCGCGCTTTTCCGCCATCGAGTCCCCACCCTAACTAAAAAGCTTCAATTTAGAAATATAATGTCTTTTTATTCTACAACAAAAAAAGGATTTTGAAAACGGCAAAAAGTAACTTTTAAGTGGATTTTTTGTTTCTTTCCTTATTCATAAAGCCAACCTGCGCATAAACAGCCGCAATAGCCCGCAAATAAGATGTAGGAATTATGTCGCCAACTTCTGTATCTGCGTAAAGTCCGCGGGCAAGAGGACGGTTTTCGATTATCGGAACATCATTTTCAGCGGCGATTTTTTTCATTGTCTGCGCGGTATTGTCAGTTCCTTTCGCAGTAATCATCGGCGCATCTTGCTGTTCCTGCTTCCACTGAAGGGAAACAGCATAATGCGTAGGGTTTGTAATTACAACATCAGACTCGCGGACAGCTTTCGGCATATTTTGTGAAAGCATTTCTTTTTGCGCGGATTCAAGCCTGCCTTTTACTTCCGGGTCGCCTTCACTTTCCTTGAATTCCTCTTTTACTTCCTGCTTGGTCATTTTCATCTGCTCTTTAAATTCCCTGCGCTGCATTACATAATCGAACACGCCGATTACAATCAGAATAACAGCAGAAACAACGAGCAGCTGGGCAACCATTCCAGAAACAGAACGCAACGCCAAATCAATTCCGCCAGCCTTTAAAAATCCGAGAGTCTTAGCCAAATCCAGCCGGATAAGAAGAACCGCGACCGCAACGATAATGGCAACTTTTAAAAGCGACTTTGCAATGTTAAAAAGCCCCATCATCGAAAACAAAGTCTTTTTAAAGTACTCGCCGAATTTAGGAACGATTTTTGAAAACTTTGGCTCTATTGTTTTTGTTGTAAAAATGAATCCTCTGTTCTGGACTAAATTTATTATGACGCCAGCAAGAATTCCTGCAAGCGACAAAGGAAGCACAATCGGAAGAAGATTCCGCAGAAAAATATAATAAAATCTTGCATCGTCAATTTTCTGGGCATTTACATTGTTAAAGTAAAAAATCATCATTTCGCAGATTTTGTTATAAAACCAAGGAGCCAGCAAAATAAGAACTGCGACAACAAAAAGGAACACAACAGTTCCGTTCAGCTCCTGGCTTTTTGCAACGCGACCTTCTTTTCTTGCTTTGCTGAGTTTCTGTTCCGAAGCTTCTTCTGTCTTGCCTTCATCTTCCGCGGCGAACCACTGCAAGTCAATCACTGTCCGCCTCCTTTAAGTCCGATAAAAAGCTTTTCGATTTCAAAAATTCCGCCTTTAAAGCAGCCTTCAAAAAACTCAATGAACTGCGGAACAAGAACAAAAATCAAAAAATATGCAGTCAGCATAAGAACAGGAAATCCTTCCGAAAGCAAATTCATCTGAGGAGCCGCCTTTGAAAGAATTCCGACCGTAACATTTATTAAAAAAAGAGACGCCATAACCGGCAGCGCAATAATCAGCGCGTCTTTAAAAAGCAAGGTAAGCGACTTCATCATAAATTCCGCAAGAAAACGCGAATTGTCTACTATTGAAATTGCGCTTATAACTTTGAAGCTTTCAGACATTCCTTTTAAAAGCAGCATCTGAAGCCAGTTGTTCTGCAAAAAAACAAGCATCGCCATAAAGTTGAAAAATTGTCCCATAAGCGGATTTTCAACTTGGCTAAGTGAATCGTAAACTTCGCTCGCGCTAAGTCCCATCTGGAACGCAAAAAACTGTCCGGCTGTACTGAACGAAGCAAAAATAATCTGCACAAAAAATCCAAGGATTATTCCAATCATCGCTTCACCGGCAAGCAGAAAAATATATTCAAGCGTAAAATTTCCTTCAGGTGAAATATAATTTTTATACGAAGAAAAAATTCCGTCCGTCAAAGAAATCTGCGGAAAAATAAAAAACGCCATGTAGCCTGCAAGCGCGATTTTTGCAGTTCTTGGAACAGTTCTTGAAGAAAAAAGCGGAAGCGTCATTATCGTGGCAAAGCATCTTACCGCAACAAAGAGAAAAACAGGCGCGTTAGAAACAATCCGCTCAAGCATTCTATCTTGCCATAGCCGGAATCAAATCGAGAATTCCGCGGAAATATTGAGCCAAAGAACTAAACATAAATCCGCCAAGCAAAGCAATTACAAAAAGAATCGTAAGGAACTTTGGCAAGAAAGTAAGTGTCTGCTCTTGAATCGAAGTTGTAGCCTGAAAAATCGCAACGATAAGTCCCACCAAAAGAGCCGCACCAAGAATAGGAGCGCACATAAGAAAAACCTGCAAAATTCCACCGCGAACTAAATTATTAATAAGATTCAACGACATAATTTCCTCCCATTCAAAAGCCGGATGTCAAAGTTTTTAACGCAAGACACTCACAAAAAGCTGCTGAGTCAAAAGATGCCAGCCGTCAACAAGAACAAAAAGCATAAGCTTGAACGGCATGGAAATTTGCACAGGCGGAAGCATCATCATTCCCATGCTCATAAGAATGCTTGCAACAACCATGTCAATTACAATAAACGGAATATATAGAAGAATTCCTATTTTAAATGCGACTGTAAGCTCATGCAGAATATAAGCTGGAATCAAAACATAAGTCGGAACATCGGAAGCATTAGCCGGACGCTCAAGCCCAGCCATTGTCATAAAAGTTCGAATGCTGTTTTTGTCGTTTCCCATCTGGCGGAACATAAAAATTCTTATAGGCGACTCTGCTTTTTCAATAGCTTCTGTCAAAGTAATTTCATTATTCGAAAGCGGCTGAAAAGAATCCGTGTAAATCTGCCTGAATGTCGGCCACATGCAGAAAAGCGTCATAAAAATTGCAATTCCATTCAGAACTGCGGTCGGCGGAACTTGCTGTAAAGAAAGCGCCCTTTTTATAAAGTCAAGGACAATCGAAAAGCGCAAAAAGCAAGTCATCAAAATAAAAATGCTCGGCGCAAGAGTTAAAAGTGTAAGAAGAAGCAAAAGCTGCACACTAAACGCAACTTCATTTCCAGAGCGAGGTGCTGTCGCGGAAAAACTCAAATTCGGAAAATCCAAGCCAGTTATTCGGCGGTTCATTTCTGTAGTTCCGCTAGAAGAGCCTTCTGGAAAATTATTCTGGCTTTGCGATGACAATGGAAAAAAGCAGCAAGTGCAAACTAAAAGCGCAACAGCGAATTTAAAAAAACGTTTTTTCAGCAAGAAAAGTTTTTTCATTTTTCTTCTCCGCCAACCATTTTGCCCTTCAAGGAATTTATAAGATCCATTGTGCCTTTGTCATAAGCTGATTTTTTTGCGGCCGGAATATTTTCCTTGGATTCCTCTTTTTTTCCGGGCATAAAAAGCTGAAGGATTTCTTCAAATGAACGCGGTTTCTTCGCATTGCTGTTCATGTCGGCATAGCGGTTCATCGCGTCAATTAAATCTTTGTCGTCAATTTCTTTTATAAGCGAAACGGAATTGTCAGAAACTCCAAGAATAAACGCCTTGTTCCAAAGACTTACAATTTGAACGGATTTTCCTTCGCCAAGACTTATAAACGAAACTTTGCGCAAAAAAACATCGTCTTCCGTAACCGGCTCAACGCCCATAGACTTGCGCATAAATTTGAACAAAAAATAAATCGCCGCAATTATGATTCCCAAAACAAGAATCATGCGCACAAAAATTCCGATTCCGCCGAAAGAGCCAGAAGAGCTAAAAGCATTTTCGCCTGAATCTCCAGAATCAGAATTTTCTGAAAAGTCTAATGAAATCTGAGAATTTTCAATTTGCGCGGAAGTAAGATTTTCGGAAGGAGACGAAGACTGCTGGGCAAAAGAAAGTCCGGCGCATAAAGCCAGCATTGCCGCTAAAATTTTTATTTTTGAATAATTCATTTTCCCACCCAAAGCAACAGACCATTTGCGTTATCCCCACCGCATTCCAAGCCTGCCGCTTTTATATTTGACGGAGCTTTTAAACTTCAATGAAATTCAAAAGCCCCTTGCAAATTTATTTTTACATAGATGAAGCCACATGTTCAAGAGACGGAAGAATTTCTGTAACACGAACACCGAAGTTCTCATCAATAACTACAACTTCGCCCTTGGCAATAGGCTTGTGGTTTACCAGAATATCAACAGGCTCACCGGCAAGCTTGTCAAGCTCGATGATTGTTCCCTCGCCAAGTCCCAGAATATCCTTGATTGTTTTCTTGGTGCGGCCAAGTTCGACCGTCATTTCCATGAAAACATCCATAATCAAGTTGATATTTCCCTGCTCGCTGCCGCCTACAGACTGCGAAAAATTCGGGAACTGCAATGACTGAACATTCGGAGGAGTCTGCATCTGCATTCCGCCCATCATTGAAGCGTTAGGCTGCATCTGCTGCATTCCCATCATGTTTCCACCCATCTGCATACCTCCCATCATCGCCGGATTAGGCTGCATCTGCTGCATTCCCATCATGTTTCCACCCATCTGCATTCCGCCCATCATTGGCTGCTGAGTAAATCCTGCGGAAGAAGAAGACATCTGCGGAGCGCCGCCCATAGCAGAAGTGCTATCCATTCCAGAATTTACAGATGCAGCTGGCTGTGAAGCAGGTTTTGAACCGCCGCCAAGAGCACGAGCCATTCCGTCAGCAGCAGAACCGCTTACAGCTTCCCACAAGGTAAACTGCTCGCCGCCAACAGTAACAGGATATGTAAAGCAAGCAAAAGTTCCTTGAGGCATACGAATCATTGCCTTTGGCTCTTTTACAGCTTCTGGTGGATTTGTTGCAAGTCCCGGAAGTTTTCCGCCTTTGCTAAGCTCTGTTATTTCCGCGCCCGAATGAGATGAAACTACTTCTGAAATTACAGAAAGTCCCATGTCATCAAGAGCAGGATTTTCCTCTTTGTTTATATATCCAACAAGCTTTGTCGCAAATTCCGGGGACATAAGGAAAAGATGGTCGCCGCTTAGTCCAGAAGAGAAGTCCGCCATTACAGCCACAGCTTCTTCCGGGAGCTTTGCAAGCAGCTGATCACGTCCAATCGCCTCAACAACAGGAGCCCCCGGAACAGTGTCCTTTTCGGTCATATTCTTAATGACTTCAGCAAGCTTGTCTTTTATAGTTCCAGCGAAATTCTGCAATGTTGGAACATCAATGTCAACCTCTGGAGCAGAATTAAACGAGCCGCCTGAACCAAGTCCGCCGACATCTACGCCGGACAGCAATGCATCGATTTCTTCCTGTGATATAGATCCTTCACTCATAGGTTATCGTCTCCTTCTGGTGTTAATTCTTCAAAATTTTCAGTTTCCTGCTCGTCGATTTTTTCAATAATCTGAACGGCAACCTTTTTCCCGACAACGCCAGGCTGACAGTAGAATTTCTTCTTGCTGCCCACACTTAATGTAAGCGGCTCTCCAACCTTTATAGTGTTAAGCCTTATAACATCGCCTGTCCTAAGGCTTAGAACATCTCTAATAGGAACATTTATCGAACCAATGTCCGCAACAAGCTCCATCTCAACATCCGCAAGTTTTTCCTTGAGAGTTCCAAGGTACTGAGTTGTGGAGCTTCTTCTAACTGAACTGAACCAGAAAGAAGACGAAAGTTTTGAAACAATCGGCTCAATCGTTATATAAGGAATACAGATATTCATCATACCCGCTTCCTCACCTATTTTTATTTCCAAAGTAACAAGGATGACCATTTCGCTCGGAGGAACAATTTGGGCAAACTGCGGATTTGTTTCAATCTGCTGAAGACGCGGGCGCAAGTCTATAACCTGAGTCCAAGCTTCTCTCATGTTCGCCAAAATGCGGACGATGATTCCTTCCATAACAGACTGCTCAATATCTGTAAGGTCGCGGTTTACTTTTCCGCCTGTATCTCCAGAGCCGCCAAAAAGACGGTCAATTATTATAAATGTAATTTCAGGAGCAATTTCAAGAACTGCGTTTCCTTTTAAAGGATCCATGTTTATTACAGCCAAAGTTGTAGGCGTTGGAATAGAACGAATGAATTCCTCGTAAGTCAGCTGGTCTACGGAAGCAACATGGACATGAACCAAAGTACGCAGCTGGGCAGAAAGGCTTGTTGTTGTAAGACGCGCAAAAGTTTCGTGCATATTGGAAACCGTGCGAATCTGCTCCTTTGAAAATTTATCAGGACGGCGGAAGTCGTAGATTTTTATACGCCTGGTATCGGTAACCGGCTTAAATTCATCTGCTTCGCTTTCGCCAGTGCTTATAGCCTGAAGGAGCTGGTCAATTTCATCCTGTGACAGAACTTCATTCATGTCTCATTCCACCTTTTTTCAGCTTACTGCTGAACAACATCCTTTCCTGTAAAACGAACATCGCGTATTCTGGAGTTGCTTAAAATATCATCGTTTATCTGGTCGCGGATTTGCTGTCTTAGAACTTCCTCATTCTGCGGACGCAAATCTTCAACAGTCTGCTCTGAAAAAAATCTTCTCAAAAAGTCAATGATTTCAATACGGCGCTCTGTGATTTCAGTTGAAGCCGCCTTGTCCTCCTTTTTGTAGCCAAGCGCAATTGTAACGCTCACACTCGCCGGAACAGGATCGCTTGTTGATGTGCGAATCTGATCCAAAGAAGTGTACCAGTCATAAGATTCTCTTTTTACAGTATATTCCTCGCTGATTGGAATTGACTGTGAAGGTGTTTTTCCGCCTTTATTTAAAATAGCAGTTGTAACAACTACGATAGTAACAATGAAAATTACAGCAGCAACACCAATCAAAATAAATTTCAAAAGCTGAGGAAACGCGCCTTTTATTCCGCTCTTTTTTCCTGTTGAAACTTCAGCTCCGATGTCATCGCCCAAGTCGTCTGCATTGCTTTCGTCTGCCATAAAGTCCTCCCGGATTTTAAAATCTTCTCGTTATTTATATCGGAATTTTTAAATTTTATCTTAGAAGAAATTGAAAAATAAGCATTTCTGCTAAAAATGTCCGTCATCAAGAACAATCACATCCACACGGCGGTTGTAAGCGCGGCCTTCCGCAGTGTCATTGCTAAGCTTAGGACGAGTGTCCGCGTATCCTGCAATAGAAAACTGCTTTTCATCTACGCCAAAATCCGCAAGATAATGCAAGACATTTGCCGCCCGCGCCGCAGAAAGTTCCCAGTTGCTTGGATAAATGCTTGAAGCTGGAACAGGCTTGTTGTCCGTGTGTCCTTCAATGCGCCATCTTCTGCCTGCGACTTCCGGGGAAGCAAAAAATTTCGCAAGGTTAAGCAAAGTTCCCCTAGCCTCTTCAATGTTAAGTTCCGCGCTGCCTTCCTCAAAAAAAGCATCGGATGCAAGAGAAATTACAAGTCCGCGTTCATCGCTGGTTATAGTTATTTTATTTGATTTTACTTCCGGCGCAAAACTTGAAATCGCCTTTTTCATAGCAGGACCCAAAGCCCGGCCTTTCTCTATAGAAGGAAGAGAACTGACAACGTTTCCCAAGTTAGCAAGGCTACCGGGACTTACTGAAATTCCGCCGCCCGGATTATTATTTGAAAGCGAAGCCTGCAAAGCCGCCATTTGAACTGCGTCTGATTCAGAAGGGTCGTAAAGCATAACGAAAAAGCAGAGCATGAGAGTAATCATGTCTCCGTAAGTACCCATCCAGGCGGTTGACGGTTTTTCTGGTTCTTTTTTTTCTCTTTTTGCCATTGAAAAACTCCCCAAGCCTAGTCTTTCAGGATGTCGGACTCAATTGCCTTGCGGGATTTTGGATCCAAATATGTAAGAAGCTTTTGACCAAGAATACGAGGGTTGTCTCCAGCCTGAATTGAAAGGATTCCTTCAAGAACCATTTCCTTTACATTCATTTCGTTTCCATTCTGCATAATGAGCTTCTGAGCCAAAGGACCAAAAAGCCAGTTCGCAAGCATAGACCCATACAAAGTTGTAATAAGAGCAACCGCCATGTTAGGACCAAGCGCACTTTTGTCTTCAAGGTTTCTTAACATACCAATAAGACCAATAACGGTTCCCATCATTCCGTAACCAGGAGCAAAACCAGCCCACTGAATAACAACGTTAATCCAGGCCATGTGGCGGCTTTCTGCCTGAGCCATTTCATTTTCAAGAATAGAGCGGATTGCGCTTCCGTCGTTTCCGTCTACCATAAGACGCAAGCCTTCTTTTAGGAACGGATCGTCAAGGTCGTCAAGTCCTTCTTCAAGAGCAAGAATTCCTTCGCGGCGGGCTTTTTCACTAAGGGCAACCATATTCTGAACTGTTGTTTTTTCTCCGTAGTCATAAGTTTTAAAAGCCCTTCCCATAATGCCAAAAAGACCGATAATCTGATTCATAGGGGCGCAAATCCACAAAGAAAAATAAGATCCGCCAATAGTTACGAAAATTGATGGAATATCTATAATACCCATAATGGATCCGCCGGACGTAAAAACACCAACTGCCATCATTGCAAGTCCGCCAAAGAATCCTATCAGAGTAGCTAAATCCATTTTTTCCTCCCGCTCGCGCAAGAATCAAAGTTCCTGCATACCTATTTTTTTTCTATATACAACAATTCGTTCTATGATTTCTTCTGGAGATTCTTTTACAACAATTTTTTTGCCTGAAAGAAGAGCAAGCGTAACATCAGGATTTTGTTCCATAGATTCAATCTGGTGCGGATTGACCCAGTATTTCTTTCCGTTCAGACGCGTTACTTCAATCATAATATACTATAATGAACTGTAAAATGTGAATCGTCAAGTATTTTAGACTATTTTTGGCGTAAAAACAAGAGAAAGCGGAATTTTTAAATTGACTCAAACTGTCAGAACTGAAAAAAACTGCTAAAGAACTTTGCTTCCGTTCGCCATAAGCTTAAAACGGCAGTCAAAAAATTCCGCGGCTTTTCTGCACATGAGCATTCGCGCTAAGAAAATATCAAAGTAGTCGCACATTGTGCAAATGTTCTCGTCAATCTGAAGATTCAGGGAAATCTGACCTTTTTCGTGGTTTATCTTTAAAGTCGAATTTTCAACTGCAAAATTAACGCGGTCATGTATGTCGAATGCAGATTTTTCCTTTGTTCTTACGCGGTTTCGCCTTACATCCGTTTTGTCGGCGATTATTAGGGCTGCGGAAACTTTGTCGAACGCTCCTCCAGTTGACTCGTCATGATTTGCAATGCACGAAACAATTTCAATTCTGTCTTCGCAAGAAAAATCAAGCTTGCCAAGAATTTCATTTGCAAGAAGTCCGCCGTATTCTGCGTGGTGATTTCTGTTCAGAGCATTTCCAATGTCGTGCATATATCCAGCTATTTTTGCAAGCTCAATCTTTTCTTTTGATTCTCCGAATTCCTGCAAAATAAATCCTGCACGTTCAGAAACCAAGGCGCAATGTCCAGGGCCATGGTCTGTAAAACCAAGATTCCCTAAAATTTCATTTCCTTTGTTCAAAAACGCATTTATTTCTGTGTTCTTTTTTATTTCTTCAACTGTCATATCATATATTATAGAAAACATTTGTTAAAAAAGCATTAAATCAGAAATTATTCCTTCAAAAAATAATAATAATCTGTTAGAGGCGCGCAAAAATTCTTGAACTTCCTTTTGAATAATTGTAAATTTCAGCCATGAAAACAAAAATCCTTGTAATTGAAGATGTTCCAGAAATGGCAGAGCTGATTTGCATGTACTTGAACAACGCGGATTTTGAATCGCTGGCATTTGACACAGCAGAAAAAGCTCTTGAAAAATTAAACACAGGATATTCGCCTGCTCTGGTAATTCTGGATTTAAATCTTCCTGGAATGAGCGGATTTGACTTTTTAAAGGCTTTCAGAAAAAACTACAAAGCGACAATCCCAGTTATCATAGTTTCTGCGCGGGATGCTGATGAAGACATAATAGAAGGGCTTGGATTTGGCGCGGATGAATTTGTAACAAAGCCATTCAGTCCGAAAGTTCTAGTTGCAAGAGTTCAGTCCAAGCTCGCGCGTCTTTGCGCAACAGAAGCTTCCGTGGAAGAAACAATAAATTTCGGTTCCTACACTCTTTACTGCAACAGCTGCATTCTAAAAAAAGGAGCTGAAAAAATTCCGCTTTCAACAAAAGAATATGAAGTTCTTGAATACCTTGTAAAAAACAACAGCAAGCCAGCAACTCCAGAACAAGTCTTCAATGCGGTATGGAAAACTCCATTCGGAGACATGACGGCGGTTGGAGTTTATGTTCAAAGACTAAGAAAAAAAATTGAAGAAAATCCTGCAAATCCAAAATATATAAAGACAGTTTTTGGAATGGGCTACCAGTTCAGCATGGAAAACAATGAATGAAAATTAAAAATCAAATTTCGCTTTTAATCACGGGAATTTTAATACTTCCAACTTTGTGCATGATTCTTTTTCCAATTTACACGTATTACAATTCCCCGCGAAGATTTTTGATGAAAGGCTACAAGGAAATCAGAAAAATAAACGAGGCGAATCTTTCGGAAAGCGACTGGAACCAGATTCAAAACTATATTGAAAAAATTCCGCCGGACGTTCAGATTTTAGTTTTTTACAACTCAAAGGTTATTCTTTCTACAATTCCAGAATTAAAGACGGGAAGCACGCACAATCCCAAGGAACTTTTTGATTTTGTGCAGACAACAAATTCCACTTACGACTATCAGTTTCAGTCTTTCTTTCTTGAAGAGCAACAAAAAGAAGCGCGCGACGGAAGCCACAAAAACAAAGGTCTGATTATAAGCAGATTCGATGCAAAAGGAAAAAGCTCGCTGAAAAGAATTCCAAAATTCATGATGCACATTTTTTTTGTTGTGCTTGTTTTTGAAACATTGTCAATCACGGTGATTATTTTAATTGCAAAGTCGGTTTCAAATTCAATAGAAATAATTCAAAAGGCAACACAAAAAATCGCAAACGGAGAACTTGACACAAAGCTTGAAATTTCAGGCAGAAGAAACTCAAACGAAATTTTGCAGCTCGCGGAAGACTTGGAGCGCATGAGAAAAGCGTTAAAGGAAAATCTTGAACGCCGCTCACGTTTTATAATGGGAATAAGCCACGACTTGAGAACGCCGGTCGCGCTGATAAAAGGATATTCCGAAGCGGTTTCAGATGGAATTGTAAACAGCATTGACGACATAAAAAAATCAGTTTCAATAATAAACACAAAAGCCGGACTGCTTGAGTCAATGATAAATGATTTAATCAACTATGTAAAAATGGACAACACAGAATGGAAAAAAACTTTAAGACCTGTTGAACTGAAATTATTTTTAAAGGATTTTGCTGCAAACATGGAAGGCGCCGCAGAATTGTACAAGCGGAAAATTTCAAGTTCAATAGAAATCGAAGAGCAGCAAGTTCTTATGGACAAAAATCTTTTTACACGCGCTTTGGAAAATATCTACGGAAACGCTCTGCGCTACACAAATGACGGAGACTCAATTTCACTTGAAGCAAAAAAGAATTCACTTGGGAAAATTGAAATTTCAATAAGCGACACTGGAGTTGGAATTCCAGAAGAAGATTTGGAAAAAGTTTTTGAGCTGTTCTTCCGCGCCTCAAATTCCCGGCGTGAAAATGGAATGGGAATAGGACTTTCTGTAGTCAAGTCAATTATAGACAGCCACGGCTGGAGCATAAATGTAAAATCCAAGCCGAACCAAGGAACAACTTTTACAATAACACTGAACTAAGAAAACTTGAAATTATTTGCTTTATTTTTTCTTTGTCGTCAGCATCAACAATGCAAGCTCCGGGAATTCCGCGCATAAATGTGTATTGTTTTTTTGCATAACGATGGCTGTTGAATTTTATTTTTTCTTTTATTTGCTCCACGGAAAGACCTTCAATAAAAAACTCGCTATAGCCAATGGCTTTCATTGCAGGAGAATCTTTTGTAAGCCCTGATTTCTTCAACGCCTCAACTTCCTGCGCAAGTCCTGCTTCAAACATTTTTTCCACACGCAAATCAATGCGCTTGTAAAGTTCTTCTCTGCTGCGATTTAAAATCAGCGTGCAAAAATTATATTGCTTTCTAAGTTCGCAAGGAAGACTGAACGAGCTTAAAGGTTTTCCGCATGAATAAAAAATTTCAAGGGCGCGGCAAATTCTATATTCGTCATTTATATTTATTTTTTTTGCGCTCACAGGATCTACAATTTTCAGCTCGGCATACAAACTTTCTTTTCCTAAATCGGAAAGTTTTTGTTTTATCTGCGCTCTGATTTCCGGGCGACTTTCTGGAGTTGACGGCGAGCCTAGCAAAAAATTTCTTATATAAAAACCAGTTCCGCCAATCACCAAAGGAATTTTTTTTCTGCTCCAAATTTGCGCGCACAAAGAATCTGCGGACTCAAGAAAGTTTCCAAGCCCGAACTGTTCCTGCGGACTGGCAACATCAATAAGGTGAAAAGGAATTTCCTGCTGTTCTTCTTTTGTAGGCTTGGCAGTTCCAATATCAAGCCCTTTGTAAACCGCCTGGCTGTCTGCGCTTATGACTTCCGCTTTTCCTTTAAAAACAAAAGAACTGCTTTTGCCGAACAAGTCTTCAGCCAAAGCAGTTTTTCCGCAAGCAGTTGGTGCAAAAACAACAATTACTGGAATCAATTTTTAATCAATGCAAAAAAACAAAATTAGCGTGCCGGAGCTTCAATAGCGTATTTAACTTCACCAGAAAAAAGCTGACGAGCCGCAAGACTTACAACTTTTCCGTCATTGTCTTCTACAAGCTCAGAAACAGCAGGATCTTCTATCATGGCAAGTTTTGCAAGCTGATATGCACGGCGGCTAGCAGCAACAGTAATGGCGTACATTCCGCCTTTGAATTTAGCAAGTTCTTCAAGTGGAAAAATCATAGTTTACCCCTCACAAAAAGTGAAATAATTATATCAAAAAATGCAGGCATAGTCAAACAAATACAAAAAAAGCTGAACAGACGAGGGTTCATCTGTCCAGCTAAGGTTGGGTTATGAATTAGAGGTTCTAAAGAAATTGCTTTCTAAAGATTCCTAGTTCAACTAAATTAGCGTTTCAAACCTAAAACAGTTTCAAGCATTGAATCTCCAGTTTGAATTGTCTTTGCGTTCGATTCAAATCCACGCTGAGTTACAATCATGTCTGTGAGCTGCTCTGTAAGGTCAACGTTTGACATTTCCAAAGTTCCAGAAAGCATGCTTCCTTTTCCCTGAGTTCCGCTTTCGCCGATGTTCGCCATTCCAGAGTTGATTGATTCCGCGTAAGTGTTGTCGCCTTTCTTTTCAAGACCGCCCTGGTTTGTAAAACTTGCCATTGCGACTTGTCCGATTGTGCGGACAGAACCATTTGAATAAACGCCTGTAATTATTCCAGACTGGTCAATCTTAAAGTTGTCAAGATAGCCGAGTTTGTAGCCGTCCTGATAGTTTGCTTTTGTTGTAGATTTTGAAGCTGCCTGAGTAATCGTGTTTTCCATTGAGCCGATTGTTCCAAGGTTCAAGTTGAAAGTCTGGCGGTATGGATTTCCGTTTGCATCAGCATTTGAATCAGCGACAGCATAAGAAGCCTGAAGAACAATTTCGCCCTGAGGATTAGACTGATTTCCTGCGCTGTCAACCACAGACTGAAGTTTGCCTGTGTTGTCAAAATTCAAAGTGTAAGTATTCTGCACGCCGTCTGTTGTTCCAAAGCCGATTCTTGTCTGAGTAAATTCAGCGTTGTCCGGGTCAACATTTACAGTAACTGTCCACTGGTTTGGGTTTCCCGGAACTTTTGCAAAATTCATCTGAACCTGATGAGCGTTTCCGTAAGTATCATAAATGTCAATTTCTGTCTGCCAAGTTCCTTCAATAACCTGATCCGCAGTCGGATTTTCCGGGATTTCAGGTGTGTTCTTGTTAAGGTTGCAGAAATATCTTACATTTTCTGTTGCTTTAGGCGGGTCTTTCTGGCCAACTGGAATCACCAAGTCTGTAGGAGTTGCTGAAGTGCGCACAACCTGACGACCATTCACACCTTCTGCCATCCAGCCCTGAACACGAAGTCCGTTAGCAGGATTTACAAGAGTTCCGTTTGAGTCTGTTCCAAAAACACCTGCGCGTGAATAGAAAGTTTCATCTCCGTTTTTAAGAACAAAGAATCCGTTTCCCTGAATCGCAAGGTCGGTTGTGTTTCCTGTTGTCTGAAGGTTTCCCTGTGTAAAGATTGTGTCAATTGTAGCAACACTCATTCCAAGTCCGACTTCCTTAGGATTTACACCGCCCACTTCTTCTGTAGGACGAGCGGCACCGTTAATCTGCTGGCTTATCATGTCCTGAAAAGTAGCGCGGCCTTTTTTAAATCCATAAGTGTTTACATTGGAAATGTTGTTTCCAATTACATCCATTCTTGTCTGGTGATTCTGCAAGCCCGAAACGCCTGCATAAAGTGATCTCATCATAAATTTACCCTCTTATGATTTTTTATAGAGTTCCCCAACCTGAACTCATTCTCCGTAAACTGCGGAGATTTGTTTCATATCATAATACATATTGTTTACACGAACCTGCGGATTCGCTCCGTAAGTTACGGCTTCAACAACTCCAGTTGTCTTTGTGTCGCCAAGCGCAATGTCAACAGTTTTTCCGATTGTTCCCACAGCCTGTGAAGAAACAAGCATCGAATTCATCTTTGCAAATTCCTGATTCATATTTGTCATCTGCTCAAGAGAACTGAACTGAGCCATCTGCGCAATGAACTCTGTATTTTCCATAGGAGAAGTAGGATCCTGATTTGAAAGCTGAGTAATCAAAAGCTTAAGGAAATCATCCTTTCCCAAGTCGCGCTGAACTTTTCTTCCTTCAATCGTAATTGACTTGTTGAAAGAATCTACCTGCATATTCAGCTTTGCCATTTCCTGATCGCTAAGCCTTGTATTCAACTGAATTCCGTCCATCTTTTACTCCTATGCAACAACGCTGATTTTTCTGTCAGAATCCGCGCTATATGCAGCTTGCGAAGAAGCCGCTCCTGAAATTTCAGCGGAAGACGTATAATCACCGTAAACTTTGTTAGAAAAGAACTGTTCGCTGCTCTGCTGCCGTTCTCCCTGCGCAAATGAGCCGGAAGAAGTGTCGGCATAGCTAAGACTTAAATTTGCATTTTCAAATCCGCTGTTTTGAAAAGCCTGCTTTAAAGTCTCAAGGTTTTGTTTAAAAGCCTCGAAAGCTTCTTTGCTGTTTACAGTAATCTGCCCTGTAATCACATTATCGGAAAGATGAAGATTTATTTTAACATTTCCTAAATTTTCTGGCTTTAAAATCATGTTTATTGAGCCGGAATTGTTGTCCTGCAAAACAATGTTTCCAGCGCGTGCAAAATCAGGCGCATTAAACTGAATCTGCTGAGAAAGCATCTGCTGGAAAGTAGAGCCGGAAGCTCCTGCGCTCTGGTTGTTTGAAGCAAGAATGTTCTGCTTTGCATTTTCAGAAAGTGAAAGCGAAAGATTCAGGCTGTTGTCCTGCTCTGAATAGTCAGATTTCATCTCGGATTTAAAGTCAGCAATTTTCTGTTCAACGGAACGTTCGTCTGTAACTGTAAAAATATTTTCAAAAAGCGACGGCACTTCTTTTGCGCCATTATCATCGGAAGAAGAAAGCTCAAGCTTGAAAAAATCAGTTTTCTTTTCGCCGGATTCTAAAGAAATTCCAAGCTGGGAAAGTTCCGCGGAATTCTGCAAAGCTGCAATTTCATCTGGAGTAGATTGCAAAGACGCAAGCATAGACTTTTCATCAGAAGAAGAAAAATGCCCGGCAAGTTTTGTGGTTTCTAAAAACTTTTCAGGCTCGTCAACTGAAAGATTCTGCGCCGCCTGCAAATTCTGCATTTCGTTCAACGGAAGGAAAAAATTGTTTTCAGCTGAAAAATCATCAGTTTTATTTTCTAAAGAAAAATCTTCAGAACGCAAAAACGCAAGCTGCTCGCTAGAAGGCAAAATTTCAGAAATAGAATCAGAAGAAAGTTCACTTTGAAAATCTAAATTAACAAAAGATTCTTCCTGCACAGAAGGTTCTTGAACAACCGCAAACGAAGCAAAAACAGCCGAGGAAGAATTTTGAATTTCCGTGCTAGATTTTTCTTCTACGGAATTTGCAGCTGGCTCATCAGAAGCCTTTGAAACTTTTTGAACTTTTTCTTTGGAAGGAGAATTGTCTGCCCGATCTTTTCTTGAAGCGGATTCCACCATTTCTTTAAATGACGGCTCTCTGTCTTCAGATTTTGCAGTCGGAATTTTCTTTACAGAAACATCGCGTTCCTGCTGTGGATTTACAATCTGTAAACTTAATGCCTGCATGGGCAACCTCCGGATTCTATAAACACCGGCGCGCCGCATTAACAGGCAATTTTGCTAATTTATTGAAAGCGGTTTGTTTGCCATTTTGCGTGAAATTTCAGCAGCACGCTCACTAGGCATTAAAGAAAGCCAATATGCGACTGTAGAAGATTCACCAGAAGCTGCGGCAATCTCATCGGCGCGGCGCAGAACATCAATTACGTCCTGATCGTCCATTTCAACAAGAATTCCAACTGCGCTTTTTGGCGGCATACCGTTCAAATTAGCAACAATTTGCTCGATGTTTACACTTCTATCATCGTACTTTTTTACTAAATTATTAAATGTTTTTTCACGTTCAGCCTGAGTTTTTTCTTTGTCTTCAAGTTCCTGCGCAACCTGGGCATTCGCATCCTCGCGCTCTTTCACTTCCGCTTCTCTTTTTGCAAGCTCCTGAGAACGAATGTCAAGCGCCTCAAGTCTTTTTGCAAAACGGTCATTGTCAAGGTCAGCCTCAACAAGTTCCTTTGAAGATGAAGCAGAGACAGAAGTCTGCGGAGAA